>CBFHKB010000015.1:0-25199 GCA_965656295.1 Psychroflexus sp. | reverse complement strand
AATAATGTCTTAGAGTCAATGATAGCTATTATCGATCAAAAGAGAGATGCTATTATTGCCGAAAATAAAAAAGATCTAGATGCGTTTAATCGTGACGATCAAGCCTTATACGACCGTCTAGTTGTAGACCAGTCTAAAGTTGATGGCATGATTCAAGCCATAAAAGAAGTAAAAGATCAAGATGATCCTGTTGGCAACACCATTTCAAACCGCGTATTAGACTCTGGACTTAAAATTGTTAATAAAACAGATCCGTTTGGGACTATTTTAATTATTTATGAATCTAGACCAGACGTAACCATAGAAGCAGCCGTATTAGCCTTTAAAGCTAATAACAAAATTTTGCTCAAGGGTGGTAAAGAAGCCAACCACTCTAACTTAATTTTAGAACAATGCTGGCATGAAGCACTAGCTGAAAATGGTTTAAGCAAAGACTGGATCAAATTGATGCACATGAATCGGGATGAAACCCAAGCGTTTTTAAGACAACCATCAGAAAAACTTGATCTAATTGTCCCTCGTGGTGGCGAACGTTTAATTGAATTTGTGAAAACACATGCTAAATGTGCAGTCTTAATAAGTGGACGTGGGAACAACTTCCTATATGTTTCAAAACAAGCTGATTGGGAAAAGTCTAAAAAAGTAATTATTAATGCTAAAACAGACAAAATCTCGGGATGTAATGCTCTTGACAAAGTTTTACTTGATGCTAACTTGGATAATTTTGATGAAAAAGTAAAAGATTTATACCAAACCCTAGAAAACCATAGAGTTAAATCTATCATCGATCAAAATCTATCTGCTCAATTGCCAGAGGCTGAAGTTGCCTCTGATGAAAATATTTGGTACGAAGAGTTTTTAGCCATGAAGATATTATTGGCTAAAGTTGGTGGTTTAGATGATGCTATTGAAATGATTAATAAATATTCAGGGGGTCATTCTTCAGTTATTATGACAGAAGCTAATGACGAAGCTTTAGCATTTATGCAACAAATTGATAGTGCTGCCGTTTACCAAAATGCCTCATCCCGATTTACAGATGGTGGTCAAATGGGTGTTGGTGCAGAATTAGCAATTTCTACAGACAAACTACACCACCGTGGCCCACTAGGCTTAAAACAATTAGTGACTAATAAATATTACGTTTGGGGCGATGGTCACATTAGATCTTAATCTTTACCCAACTCACTATAAACCAAAGCGTAGAGTTCTTAAACTCTACGCTTTTTAATTTTTATTAATTTTTTTGTAACATTTATTGATTACACGTCGTAAAATATAACACAATAACCCCTTTTTAATTTTATTAAGTTTAATGAGACAACTTAAAATTACTAAACAAGTTACCAACCGTGAAACGGCTTCTTTAGATAAATATCTTCAAGAAATTGGTAAAGTAGATTTAATTACTGCAGAAGAAGAAGTTGAATTAGCACAGCGAATTAAAGCTGGCGATGATCGTGCGTTAGAAAAACTAACAAAAGCTAACTTACGTTTTGTAGTATCGGTATCTAAACAATACCAAAATCAAGGATTAACCCTGCCCGATTTAATTAATGAAGGAAATTTAGGACTAATAAAAGCGGCTAAGCGATTTGATGAAACTAGAGGTTTTAAATTTATTTCCTATGCGGTTTGGTGGATTAGACAATCCATTTTATCTGCCTTAGCTGAACAGTCTCGAGTGGTTAGATTACCTCTTAATAAGATTGGTTCAATTAATAAAATTAATAAAGCTTACGCTACTTTAGAGCAAATTAATGAGCGCCCACCTAGCCCTGATGAAATTGCAAAGGAGTTAGACATGACTATTAGTGATGTAAAAGAGTCTTTAAAAAATGCTGGTCGACACATTTCAATGGATGCCCCTTTAAAAGAAGGTGAAGACTCGAACCTTTACAATGTTTTAGATTATGGTGAATCTCCAAACCCAGATCAAGAGCTTATTCAGGAGTCGTTACAAAGTGAAATTGAGCGTTCTTTGGAAACCTTAACACAACGTGAAGCTGATGTTATTCGATTATTTTTTGGGCTGGGTAATCAACAGCCTATGACTTTAGAAGAAATAGGACAAACGTTTGGCCTAACTCGCGAACGTGTAAGACAAATTAAAGAAAAAGGTGTGAGACGCCTTAGACATACCTCACGAAGCACTATTTTAAAGAAATACCTAGGTTAATAGATTAGAGCTAATTAATTACTTAAACCGTTTGATTAATTATAAAAAACCCACTTAAAAGTGGGTTTTTTTGTTTTTAAAGATATCGTTTAAGCCTTTACTTATTTGTAGGCTGAGGGATTGAATCTTGTGAAGCTCTTTGTTGTTCTTGTATCTCAACCTCAACAGAAGCATTGGTTTTAGCTTCTTCAGCTTTGATTTCTTCTAAACGCTGTTTAGCATCTTGTTTAATATCTGGAAATTGATCACCAAAATTTTCAATAATGGTTTCTAAGATATAAGTGGCTTGATACGCATCGCCTAAAGCGTAAAAATTATTCGCCATAATATAAAATGCTTTAACACCAAATTCTTTATACTGAGCATAATTTTTAGTGATGTTTTGTACCACTAGATTTGAGGCTTCAAAGTCCCTATCTTGATTTAAAAAATAAGCTTTATAATACAAGGCTTCTGCTTTTAGTTGGCCTTTTGCAATTTCTTCGACATCTTGATAAGCAGATTTAGCACGGGGAAAATTATCCAACTTAATAGCTGCTCGAGCGGTAAATACTTTTGCATCGGCTATAATAGCATCATCTAAATCAGGTAAATCTAAAATAAGATCGGCATAAGTAATAGCCGCCGTATATTGCTTAGTCTTATAATTGGCTTTCATTAAGTTCGTTTGCGCAAAGACTTTATTTTGTGTAAAATTAGCTTCGGTTTCTAAGCGCTTTAGCAATGGTATTGCTTTGTTATAAGCCTTAGCAGTTAAATAAATAGTACTCAATTTGCGTAAAGCTTCTTCAGTAAATTCGCTATTATTTGCCTCAATTACGTATATATAATGTGGTATTGATGCCTCTTGCTCTTCTTGATCATATTGAAGTTGAGCTAAGTAAAAATGAGCGTTTAAAGCCTGCAGGCCATTTGGGAACTGGTCGAGGTATTTTTTAAAACCTTTAATAGCAGCTTCGACATCATTTTCTAGGAATTTGTTTTCGGCGGCCTCATAGGTGGCGTTGTCAATATCAGCATCGGCGACATCAACAAAATCTAAGGTTCTCACCCATGACGCATAAGCTTCAGTTTGACCTAAATCTATGTAAATAAGTCTAACGGTTTGTACCGCCTGTAAAGCTTCTTTCGAATTTGGGTAACGATTAACTAACAGTTTCAGCTGATTTAAAGCGTCTTGGTTTTGACCTTGATTGTAGTATAATAAGCCTAATTGGGACATGGCTCGTGTTTGGTAAGGGCTTTTTGGGAAGTTATTTAACAAACGTGAGTAAGATGCCACCGCTTTGTTGGTCATAGATTCATTAGCATAGGTATTTGCTAAAAAATACAGGGCATCATCAATATATATAGACAATGGGTAATTGCTAATGAATTTATTAAGCTCTTCAATTTTACGGTCATTTTTATCTACAAAACCGTAGCTGTATGCTTTTTGAAAATAGGCATAGTCACTCTGAAATTTATTCATAGCAATGGCTTTATTGTAAGCTTCCATTGCTGGCCAGTAGTTACCTTCAGCAAAATTAGAGTCGCCTAAACGAACATAGGCATCATATGCTTCAGCTGTAGATTGATTTAATTGTATAAAGTGATCAAAGGCAGTTTTAGATTGTGCATAATCTTTTAACTTAAAATACGCATAGCCAATATTGTAGTCTATGTTCGCATAAAGATTAGTTTTCTTTGCTGATGCCATTCCTTTAAAGGCTTTATAACCTACTAAAGCTTCTTGAAAGTTATTGGATAAATAATCAATTTCGGCTAACCAATAGGTCGCTTTTGCAATGAGTTGCGTGTTGATGCGCTCGGTCAAAGATTGTTTAAAGTAGCGTTTAGCTACCTTATATTCACCCATTTCGTATAGTTCTACAGCATATAGGTAGTTGACTTTTTGGTAGGCCTTTTTAGCATTGAAATCTCGGGTACCTTCAAGCATAGAAATTGCTTCTTTAAACTGCCTTGAAGTGATGTAAGAGTCAATTAACAAGGCATTTATTTCCGCGTATGATTTAGACTCAGGGTAAGCTTCTAAGTAAGATTTAAGGACTTGAGGTACGGCTTGATAGGTGTTCCCGATTTCGTAACTTAATTTAGCGTAATTTAAAAATGCATCCTCTTTTATATTAGCATTAAAGGGCATTTCAAGCGCGTTCTTAAAAGCATTAAGCGCTTGTGTTTTTTTGCCTGTTTTTAAATATGATTGTGCTAAATGGTAGTAGGCGTTTTGGGCAACAAAATCTTTACCATCTATAATTTTATTAAATTCCTGAATTGCTTCTTGGTATTGGTTGGTTTTGTAATAAGCATAGCCTAATTGATAGTAATCTGTATTATTCCATTTACCGCGCTTACCTTTATAATTTTTTAAATAAGAGATAGCTTCAAGATACTCGCCTAAATTAAAATAGCTTTCGCCAATTATTTTATTGAGTTCAGAGCGCTCTAAAGCATTTGAGTTTGGTAATTCTTCTAGGCCTAATTCGATCGCTTTTTGAAAATTGCCCAATTTGAAATTCAAGTCGCTTTGAAAGTAAGACAGGTTTTTGCCTTGAATACCGCTTTCTCTCGCTTGGTTAAACATGGTATTAGCATCTTGGTAATCATCATCTTGATAGGCGATATAACCTATGTAATATTTAGCTTGGGCGCCATAAATCTTATGGTTTCTTACCCTATCAAAATAGATTTTAGCTTGTTTTGTATCACCTGTTTTAAACAAAGTGTAGGCGTAGTTAAAATAAAATTGATCACGGTTATCAAAATTTAAAATACGCTGATCTACTTTTTTGAACCACTGCTTTGCAGACCGATAATTGGCGTTTTCAAAATAAAAATTAGCCACACTTAAAAAGGCTATTTTTTGCTTGTTACTTTGCGGGTACAAGCGAACAAAATCTAACATTAATTGATCACTGTTTGGTTGACCAAGTCGAATTGCTGCACTCGCTTTATAATAGGCGATATTGGACTCTAACACAGGATTATCTATAGGCTTTGATGATAATTGTTTTAAATGATCGAGTGAAGACTGGTAGTAATGATTATCATATAATGAGACCGCCTTTTGATAGGTTGCTAGATCACTTGTGTATTGTTTGGTTTGTTGTGCAAGGCTGAAGTTTACACTGCAACACATAACAGCTAAGAAAAAGAGGGAAAGTCGCATATAAAACCGTTTAAAATTCAAATATAAAACTATAGATTAAGATAACGCTGATGGCTCCATTTAATTATGTTAACACCTGATAAGTTTATATTTTGGGCGCTAAAAATAAATAGTATCTTTAGGCTTTAAAGTAAACCTATGTCTTCAACAATTTTAGAGCTTAAAAACGCAAGTATTTATCAACGAGAGAGTTTAATATTATCTGAAGTAAACATTAGTATTGCTAAAGGCGAATTTGTTTATCTGATAGGTAAAACAGGGACCGGGAAAAGTAGCTTTATGAAAACCCTGTATGGTGATTTACCACTAAATGACGGTAGTGGACATATTGTAGATGTTGACCTCAGGAGACTTAAAGAAAAAAATATTCCAGGTTTACGCCGTAAACTTGGCGTTGTTTTTCAAGATTTCAAATTACTTAATGATCGAACAATTAAAGATAACTTATGGTTTGTTTTAAAAGCAACAGGATGGAAAAACAAACAAAAAATGGAGCAAAAAATTGATGAAGTTCTTGAAAAAGTTGGTATGCGTACAAAAAACTTTAAATTCCCTTATCAATTATCAGGCGGCGAACAACAACGCGTTGCAATTGCTAGAGCTTTATTAAACGACCCTGAGTTAATCTTGGCTGATGAGCCCACCGGGAATCTTGACCCTCAAACTTCAATTGAAGTCATGGAAGTTTTACAGGAGATTAATAAAAATGGAAATACGATTTTAATGGCTACCCACGATTATGCCCTACTCTTAAAATACCCCTCTAAAACTTTAAAATGTGATGGTCAAAAGGTGTTTGAAGTCGTCCAGAAAACAGCTTAAAAAACTCTCATGATTTCGATTTTGATTCCTACGTACAATTATGACGTGAGACCACTTACATCTGAGCTTTTAGGTCAACTTAAAGCATTAAATTTTAATTATGAGATAATTGTTTTAGATGATGCTTCTTCTGATCAAGGTATAAAAACTAACAATAAAACAATTGCATCACACCCTAATTGTTTATATCTTGAAAATCCTACAAATAAGGGTAGAACAGCAAGTAGACAACGACTTGCGCAGACCTCTAAATACAATTGGCTGTTATTTTTAGATGCCGATGTGCTTCCAAAAAGTAAGCATTTTATTGAAGATTTTAAGCTTGAAAACTTAAACACAGATGTAGTGTTTGGCGGCGTTACTTATGAAGAAGCCCAACCCGAAGAAAATAAGATTTTACGCTGGAAATACGGAAAAGCAAGAGAAGCAAAGCCTAGTTCAATACGGGGAAACACCCCTTATTTATCCATTATTTCTGGAAGCTTATTAATCAAAAAAGAGATCTTCTTAAGCGCTAATAATTTTCTTGATAATGCTTATGGTGTAGATGTACTACTTGCACAAAACCTTCGAAACATGAATGCTCAGGTTTTACATATGAGTAACCCGATTATACATTACGGCTTAGAAACTAGCGAAGTGTTTATTGCTAAAACGATACTAGGTTTACAGACTTTACATCAATTTGAAATCGAAAAAAAAAATACCGTTAAATTATAGACCTATTCAAACTGCCTATATGAAACTCAAAAAATATACCTTGGTCAATTTTTACATTACCCTACTAAAGCCGCTAGAAAAAGTAATTTTAAAAAATTTAAAGAGTTCAAATCCGTCTTTATTTTTATTTGATATCTATAAGTTATTCGTGTTTGCCCGATTAAAACAGCAATCTACTTAAGCTTAACAAAGATTTACTCCATCGCCTTGAACTTCTGTATAGCTTGGATACATGAACAATAAGTCTTTAATAACTTATTAGACTTTAAATGTTGTTTTCGAATCAAGAAAAACATAAATTTTAGGAGCCATAGGTACACTATATTGTCATATTCCAAATATTTAATAACTGCTTTTGTAGTTATGTATGTCAATTCATGTTGCTTTTGGCCAGTACTTAAACCAGGATGAATCACAATAGGTTGAGCGATATAACACCACTTTAAATCGAGCTTTAAAAGTTTTGCTAAAAAAATCTCTTCTTCACCTGAAGGAAAGTTGGCCCCTAAACCAAAATGCTCGTTAAAACTTAATTTAGAACTTTTAAGCTGACTAACATTTACCAGCATTTCAAATGAGGTTACTTTATAATTAATCCGGTGCGATTGTAATTGTTGACTACACGGTAAATAGTCCTTTCGTAAGGATAAATCTTGGTCTAAAGATTGAAACGTATAAAGCGCGAAGTTCTTAAAGTCTTGTAAGGCTTGATATATAATTTCAACACAGTTTTCGGTATAAATCACATCATCATCAGCTATAAGCCCAAAACTCGTCTTGCAATACTCTAAGGCGAGGTTTCGACTTTTACTTAAACCAAATTCAGTAGAATTTACAATACAATGGTTAGAGTAAGGCGAATGTAATTGCTTGGTTTTGCTCTGATTGACAATAACTAAATTTAAATCTCGCCAATCATGATGAGGAAACATAGCATCTAAAAATCTTAGGGAATCGCGATGCATGGTCGCTATTAAAAATGATATATCGTTTACCGTCGCACTCACTCTTTAAAATCTTGATCGTAGTTAACCGATTTACCAACTAAGCGTTCAATCTCAGCTTGGTAATGTTTAGAAAATATACTTTTTGTAGAATCATAGACCTTAAAATCTAACCGCGATAAATCCGAAAAAGAATGTATAAAATCCCGCATCACGTAAGGTCGTGAAACTTCAAACCTTATCGGGTTTGAAGATTTATACTTAGAAGATTGCCATAATATAAAAGGTATTTCAAACATAGATGCGGTGGCTTTATACCCGTCGTTGTGGCCTATAAAATCTTCATCTTCATAAACTTCATCACCATGATCAGAAACATACAAGACATAACTACTTGTAGATTGTTGTTTTACCCGATTAATAATAGTGTCTAAAAGATAGTCGACATAAGTGATGGAGTTGTGATAAGTATTAATTTTTTGAGTCGCCTCTGGTGACGTGAAATTAGTCTTAGGCTGATTTGTAAAATTATCGAATGCTGGCGGGTAGCGCTTTTCATAATCATTATGCGTTGCCAACAAATTAACCACAATAAATTTTTTAGGAGCTTGATCTAGTAAAGCTTGGTCTATGTACGGCAATAATACCTCATCAAGAGGTGTTTTACTTCCCCACTTAGCTGTATTAGTATACACCACATGATCGGCTGCTAGCGAGAGTTTAGTTAACAAAGTTTCGTGTAGCCCAACCGGGCGTTGATTCGATAACCAGTAGGTTTTAAACCCTGCTTGATTCATTAATTGAATAATAGAAACATCCTTGTCGGTTTTTAAATGGTTTAAAGTTAAACTCTCCTTTAAAGCTTCAATAGTATGTGTTTGTGAACTTATGACATCGGTAAAAACCTCTAATTCATTTTTCCGCTTGCTTAACAATGGTGTTGTATTTCGGTAACAACCATAAATCCCTAGTGCCCGCCTAGTCGTAGACTCTCCAATCACTAAAACAAAAGTTTGAGCTTGTTCTGGATCGAGAGAACTTACTTTAAAATGACTGGATTCTGGCTCGCTAATTTGTAAATCTTGATACTTTTGACTTTCTTGATAGTATTTGTAAACACTCCTTGTCGTAATATAGCTGAAGTTAGGTATAATGTAAGCTGAAAATTTTAAAGCCAACATAATCAGCAAGATAAAACCTAAAACCCACCACTTGTAAACCGCTAAAGCTGAAGCAGTCCGAGAGCGAATCCATTTATAGTAAGTGGAAGTAATTAGAATAATACCAAAAAATACTAGCAAAGATGTATAATCCAAATAGGTTGAAATGAATTCGGAAGCTTCTGCTTGGTTGGTTTCTAAAAAAATATAAATCGCCGATGCGCTAAAGAATGTATGAAACCCAGCATAAAACAAGCTTTCAAATGCTATAAATAATAAATGTATCGCTAGGATGAAACTAACTAATAAAGGCTTTAACTTGGTGATAAAAACCTCAACGCCTAAACATAATACAAGACCAATGCTTAAATTTTGAACAAGATTTTTAACCAAATAATCGTCAAATTCATAATAAAACAATTCTATTAAATTAATAACGAGTGCAGGTAAAATCCAATATAACACGTGTTTAAATAGCTTCATGAGGTGTTTTTGCGCTTAAGGCATCTTTAAATATAATTAGAATAATCAAAAAATAGGTGATATACGTTATGGCATGTCCAATCACAGCCGCTTTTAATCCAAAACGATCGAGTAATAAAAAGGTAGTTAGGTACAGTAAAGCTGCTAAAACCAGATCAGTTATAATGTAATGCCAAAGCATTTTTTTGGCATGAAATTGTGCAACCATCACCAAAGCTAATACCCGAAATAAGTCACCAACTTGCTGCCATAAAAATAGGTCTGTTGTAGGTGTAAAATCTTCGGTAAACACCAACTTAACGATAAAAGATTTGAGGACATAGACAATCACTAAACCACCAATAAAAAAGGGTAAAACTTGCTTATAAAACTGAAAGACAATACGTTTAAATTCATACTGAGATGAAGCACTAGCTAATTTTGGTAAGACCACTAAGTTAATAAGTGAAATAGCAAAAGAAATATAAAGGGTAGAAATTCTAAACATCGCCTCCCAGTAACCAGAAGCTTCTAAGCTTAACTCACGACTTAATAAATTACGAATACTTAAATAGGTAAATGGGAAAATAAGGGTTGATAGTAGACTCATCAAAGCGTAATCCCGAAAACCTTTTAAAAAAAACAGCTTGAACTGTGAACGTTTTGGCGGGTATAAAATAATAGACGATTGATAGGCGATGTAAAAACTAAATACGCCCATTAAAGAGGGCACAACGGCTACGCTGATTAAAGCGCCTTCTAATCCGAATAAATAAATACATATTGAAAACACCAATAAATTAAATACATGACCAATGCTGTGAAGTTTAACCACTAATTTAAAGGCTTGGTAGGCTTTTAAAATAGATTGTAAGTAAATATTGAGGACATATAAAGGCAATAAAATGCCTAGAAGTCTAATAATAGAAGCGTAATTTGGTGTTCTAAAAACATATTCGCTAATAAAGCTTGCTAAAAATAGCGTAAAAATCATGACGGTAACAGAAAGAAAACAACCTATATAAAATAAAGTCGACTGCAATTCACGAGTTTGCATGGTAGAATGCTGTGCACTAGCTGCATATTTTACAACTCCGTTTTGGAGACTTCCTGTGCTTAATTTTTGAATCACTTCTGCCGTGTTGCGCCAGTTACCTAAAATACTAACTCCCGTAACTCCTAAAAACAAGGCGGTTAACTTAGAAGTTAAAAAAGCGGTGACTAACTTTAAAAGTAAAGATGCCGAATTTATAGAGCCGATATTAATTAATTCAGACTGAGTAAAAAACGACAGTAGTTTCTTCAAAAGTTAGTATTTTATAAGGCTAATATAGCTGATTTCACTAGAATTTGCTTGGAGGCATAAATAGTAAATTCCTGCTGGTAGTGCCTCAAGTCGTAATTGCTTGTCTACATAGGTATAATTAATAGCCTGTCCATAAGAATTATAAACTGATTTAATTTTATAATTAGCCGGCATATTTAATTGTACTAATTCTGAAAAAGGATTGGGATAAGCCTTAACCTGGCTTGAAATAGGATGATCAATAGAAAGTTGATTACAGGCTCTTGGAGTAGATGCAGTAGTGTTGAAGTTTCCATTTAAAATAGACCAATGTTCCCATGTTGACCAATTGGAACTTTGCCAATCGTTTAAATTAAATTGATAGGTTCCTGTTGGTGTAGCAGGTATTTTGATGACATCTAGAGCAGATTGATTGTGATCCCAAGTTATGGGATTACCTTGTTCCAAGACTTCAGCTGGAAAACCATCACAATTGGTTTGAGCAAAATAGGCATAATCATCAAAGTCAGGATAATCACCGTAAACCTTAGCTATCCCATTTTCATCTATACAAATCGCTGTAAATTCTTCAGCAGCAATTCCTTTAACAGATATGTTTGGGTTATTAGCTAATAAACGGGCCATAAATACTGATAATCGTGGTCTACGGTCAGGATTATCAAAGTGCGTATCGGTTATAGTTTCTTCTAAAAATGGAATTTCTAAAAAATCACTCTCTCCTAATACAAGGTTCGGATGGTAAGGATTACTTAATACTTCTGAAGATGTGACAGTTCCATTAGACGCTGTAAAGTAATATTCACCTAAAATAGCCATCCCTGCACTCGTACCACCAATAGCACCTTGTTTTATACTTATATGATGATTTAAGGCAGCGTTAATCGCATTAGATTTAAAAAAGTTAATGTAGTTAGATTGGTCGCCTCCGGCAATCCAAATAGCTTCAGCTTGATTAATTCTATCTATCACATAACTTTCTTGTGAGGCTTGTTCAGTTGTAATCACCAAGGTCTCTACCGAATGTAGTGCAATCTGTAATTGACTATAAAAATAAGCATTGTAAGCGTCACTTCCGCTTGCTCTTAAAACCAAAACATCACCTCCATTGGCAAGGCTTAAAAACCATTGCATCGCTATATCATTTTCAGTAGCACCTCCCATTAAACAGATTCCAGGTGTTGGAATTACATCTAAGTTTGTAGAGTTTCCAACACGATAGGACTGATAGCTTTGTGCTAAACTACAAAAGCTTACAAGCATTAAATTAAAAACAATAATTAAGCGCATTAGACTTTATTTTCTAGTAAAGGTACAAATCTAAATTCTCCAAAAGTCTCTTTATCAAAAGCGGTTGGTGATGTTCGCGTTAATCTATTCATGATTTGAGGATCTTCGCCAACAGGAATCACCAGCTTCCCTCCTACTTTTAGTTGAGCTAACAAAGGCTTAGGGATAAATGGTGCCCCAGCAGTAACAATAATTTGATCAAATGGCGCATAGTCTGGTAAACCTTTGTATCCATCACCAAAACTCATATATTTTGGGTTATAGCCAAGCTTTCTTAAAAACTGACTAGTTTTCTTATAAAGCTCTTGGTGGCGCTCAATGGTGTAAACCTTAGCGCCTAATTCACATAAAACAGCTGTTTGGTAGCCGCTACCTGTACCAATTTCTAAAACTTTTTGCTGCGGCTCTACCTCTAGTAATTGTGATTGAAACGCTACGGTATAAGGTTGTGAAATGGTTTGTCCTGCCGCTATAGGAAAGGCTTTATCTTGATAAGCATGGTCTTCAAAACTACTATCCATAAACAAGTGTCTAGGAATAGCCGCAATAGCTTTTAGCACTTTTGGGTGGTTTATCCCTTTGCTTTCTAATAGCTTAACCAGCTGATGGCGTTTGCCCTGTTGCCTAAAATTATCTTTCAAGGGGTTTTTAGGTTGCAATTTAACTGAAATATTAAATCCAAAAAAATTTTAGACTGTTAGAGTTTTAAAACAATGCTAAATGCTAGAAAGACCTTACAAATCTCCTAATAAATGCTATTTTTGTAGTAAAACAAAATATATGCTAAACGTAGGTGTTTTAGGCTCTGGCCATTTAGGAAAAATTCACTTAAAGTTACTCAAGTCTTCAAAAAAATATAATTTGGTAGGATTTTACGACCCAAACCCTAAGACCGCTCAACAAGTGGCAAAAGAATTTGGATACCAAGCATTCAATAAGCTAGAAGAACTCATTTCAGCAGTTGATGTTATTGACATTGTAACGCCTACACTAGCGCATTTTGATGTTGCTAAAACCTGTATCGAAGCGGGTAAACATATCTTTATCGAAAAACCGATTACCAACACCGTTCAAGAAGCTGAAACACTCATTGAACTAGCTAAAAAACATCAAGTCAAAGGTCAGGTTGGCCATGTAGAGCGTTTTAACCCTGCGTTTAGAGCAGCCATCCCAAACCTTAACCAACCCATGTTTATTGAAACGCACAGGTTAGCTGAATTTAACCCCCGTGGGACCGATGTTCCTGTGGTGTTAGATTTAATGATACATGACATTGACGCTATACTAAGTGTAGTTAAATCGCCTGTTAAATCGATAAATGCAAGTGGTGTTTCTGTCATTTCCGAAACTCCAGATATTGCTAATGCTAGAATTCAGTTTGAAAACGGTTGTGTTGCTAATCTTACAGCCAGTCGAATTTCATTAAAAAACATGCGCAAATCACGTTTTTTCCAGAAAGATGCTTACGTTTCTGTAGACTTTCTTGAAAAGAAAACGGAAGTCGTAAGGATGAAAGATGCCCCAAAACAACCTGGAGATTTTGATATGATTCTTCAAAATGCAGAAGGCGTTAAAAAGCAAATTTATTTTGAAAACCCAACAGTACAGGCCAATAATGCCATTTTAGATGAGCTTGAAACCTTTGCTGATGCCATTAAAAACAACACAACTCCAATTGTAACTCTAGATCAAGGCACCAACGCCTTAAGGGTTGCAAAACAAATTATAAACGCATTTGATAATAACTAAACATCACAAACTATGAAAAATATAGCAGTAATTGGTGCAGGTTCTATGGGTAATGGGATTGCTCACACATTTGCACAATTTGGTTACAAAGTAAGTTTAATCGATATTTCGCAAGAAGGTTTAGATCGCGGTATAGCCACTATCACCAAAAATCTTGATCGAATGGTCGCTAAAGAAAAAATTAGCGAAGACGATAAAAACGAAACTTTAAACAACATTACAACCTATACAGACTTATCTAAAGGGGCCGAATACGCAGGTCTTGTGGTTGAAGCTGCCACTGAAAATGAAGCGATTAAACTTGACCTCTTCAAGCAACTAGATGCTATATGTCCAGAAGACACCATCTTAGCGACAAACACAAGCTCAATACCTATTACTAAAATAGCTGCGGTTACCAAGCGACCAAAACAAGTCATTGGTATGCACTTTATGAATCCGGTTCCAATAATGAAGTTGGTTGAAATTATTAGAGGTTATAACACTAGTGATGAAACCAATCAAATCATTGTTGAAGTTGCCAAGAAGCTCAACAAAGTACCAACTGAAGTTAATGATTATCCTGGATTTGTGGCTAATCGAATACTAATGCCAATGCTCAATGAAGCTATCGAAACTTTATATAACGATGTGGCCGGTGTAAAAGAAATAGACACGGTAATGAAATTAGGTATGGCGCATCCCATGGGACCACTTCAATTAGCCGATTTTATTGGTCTTGACGTGTGTTTATCTATACTAGAAGTTATGTACGACGGATTTAAAAATCCAAAATACGCACCATGCCCATTATTGGTTAATATGGTAAGAGCAGGTAAATTAGGAGTCAAATCTGGAGAAGGCTTTTACGACTATAGCGCTTCAAAAAAAGCAGAAGTTGTCTCTAGCCAATTCAGTTAAAATTTATGCCAACATTTAAACCTTTTAAAGCCTCAAGACCACCCCGAGATAAAGTTGGTCTCATCGCATCGCGTTCTTACGAAACTTATTCTAAAGCCGAACGTGAAGCACGGTTAGACCATAACCCCTTTTCATTTTTACATATTGTAAATCCGGGCTATAAATACCACAAAGAAATATCTGGTCCTGAGCGTTTTCAGTTGGTTAAAAATAGGTATGAAGAATTTAAAGAAGATGGGAATTTCATTAAAGATAAAGCTCCCATCTTTTATTTACATAAAATTGTTTATCGCCACAAGACTGAATTTATAGGTATTGTTGGCGCAGCTTCAGTAGAAGACTATGAAAATGGTTTAATTAAAAAGCACGAAGATACAATCACAAAAAAAGCTCAAGTCTTTAAAGAGTATTTAAAAACTGTGCGCTTTAATGCAGACCCTGTATTGCTCACGTATAAAAAGCAAGATGCGATAGAAAAGCTCGTGCAGAGGATACAACAAGAACGAGCTGAGTATGAATTTACTACCACTTCAAGAGAAACTCATTATTTATGGTTAATCAATCAACCAGAAGATATAGCAATTATTCAAGAATCTTGTAAACAGGTCTCTAACTTTTACATTGCCGATGGTCACCACCGCAGTCAATCGTCTATTCAACTTAAAAAAGATCTTGAAAAGAGTAATAAGACTCATGATGGCTCAGAGGCTTATAATTTTTTCATGAGTTACCTTATTCCAGAATACCAATTAAAAATTCATGAATTTAACCGCTTAATTACCTCACTAAACGGTCTTGATAAAGAGAGTTTTTTAATTAAATTAGATCAATATTACAAGATAGAAAACAGAGGTCAAGAGTATTTTAAACCAAATACTAAACACGAATTTAGCATGTATCTTGAAGGTGAATTTTACTCCTTAGTGTTACGTCAAAAAGCTTACAAATTCACAAATGCCTTATCTCAACTGGATGCAGAAATTTTATACCGCACCATTTTGAAACCAATTCTAGGTATCGAAGACCTTAGAAACGATTGTCGAATTACGTATGCTCAAGGTCAAAAAGATATGGCTTTTGTAAAAGGTGCGGTAGACCAAAAACAATTTGTTGTAGGTTTTGGAATGTTTCCAGCCACGATAAATGACATTGAAACTATTGCCGACGAAAACTTAATTATGCCTCCTAAAACCACTTATATAGACCCTAAGCTTAGAAGTGGCATCTACGTTTATGAATTTTAAATCTAGAATATAATGAGTGACATCAGCGATCACATAACAGCATATAAAAAAGAACTAGGTCAAGATATTTGTCTAGTCGCTGTTTCTAAAACAAAACCAGAAAGCGACTTAATGGAGGCTTATCATGCTGGACAACGGGTGTTTGGAGAAAATAAAATTCAGGAAATGACCCGAAAGTATGAGGCACTCCCAAAAGATATTGACTGGCATATGATTGGCCATGTCCAAACCAATAAAGTTAAATACATGGCTAGTTACGTAAATTTAGTCCATGCTGTGCATAAACTCAAACTATTAAAAGAAATAAATAAACGCGCCCAAGAACACGACCGGACTATTGATTGCCTGTTGCAAATTAAAATTGCCGAAGAAGACTCTAAATACGGAATGACGCCAGATCAAGCTAAAGATCTGCTTAAGAGTGATATGGTCAAAGAACTAAAACATGTTAATGTTCGAGGCCTTATGGGAATGGCTACATTTACTGAAAACAAGGACCAAATTGAACGAGAATTTAGTACTTTAGATCAGTTATTTTTAGAATTAAAAGATCAATATCAACTAGATATATTATCAATGGGTATGAGTGGTGACTACAACATCGCTCTTAAGTTTAACACGAATATGGTGAGAATAGGGAGTTCTATTTTCGGAAAACGAAATTATAATTAAGCTTGTACGCAATACTAGACATAGAATCTACCGGTGGTAAATACAATGAAGAAGGGATTACCGAAATAGCCATCTATAGACACGACGGTCACAAAATTGTAGATCAATTTATTAGCTTAATTAACCCTGAGCGAAAAATTCAATCCTTTGTTGTTGGCTTAACAGGCATTAATAATGAGATGCTCAGAAATGCACCAAAGTTTTATGAAGTAGCGAAACGAATTATAGAAATTACCGAAGATTGTGTGATTGTGGCGCATAATGCAAAATTTGACCACCGTATGCTCAGATTAGAGTTTGATAGACTGGGCTATGACTTTAAACGTAAGAGCTTGTGCACTATCAAGCTTGCTGAAAAACTATTGCCAGACTTAAAATCATACAGTCTGGGTAAACTTGTAAAATCTTTAGGTATTCCAATTACCAATCGCCATCGTGCGAGTGGCGATGCGCTAGCTACCGTAAAACTTTTTGAATTATTATTAGAAAAAGATATTAATAAGCGTATTGTATCCCAATTAATAAGTGATCATAAACAACCTGAGAAATCTAAAAAATTAATTAGGCTTAGCGAAAATTTACCTACAACAACGGGAATCTATTTTTTCTACAATGAAGATGCAGAGATCATATATGTTGGAAAAAGTAAAAACATTAAAAAACGCGTTCAACAACATTTTACAAATAATAGTCATAAATCAAGAAAAATAAGAGACGAAGTTACTTCAGTGTCTTTTGATCTTACTGGAAACGAGTTAATAGCATTATTAAAAGAAAACCATACTATAAAAAGTCTAAAGCCTAAATTTAATAAAGCCTTAAAGAGAGACGTATTTAACTATGGGCTTTATGAGTTTACAGACCATTTAGGCTATACCAATTTTAGCATTCATAAAAGCAATAAGCAAAAAAATTTAATCACAACCTTTGTTAACTTAAATCAAGCCAAAAGTTTTATGAAAACTCAAGTTGAAGCCTTAGGGCTTTGTCCTAAACTCTCTGGTTTAGAACAAACCAAAGGTGCATGTTTTAACTATGGCATTAAAGCTTGTAAAGGACCTTGTATAGAAAAAATTGAACCCGAGGAGTACAACCTGAATGCTCATCAACTCATTAAGAAATACAGCCTAGAACAACAAAGTTTCATCCTTGTAGACCGTGGTAAAAACACCCACGAAAAATCAATACTTGTGGTTAAAGATGGTGAGCTTATGGGTTATGCCTATACTCAGCTTAATCACCAAAAATCATTTAAAATTCTTAAGGAACTCCTTACTCCTATTAAAAGTGATCGAGATGCAAAACATATTTTACAGGCCTATTTAAGAAAAAAGAATAAATACTTAAGTATAGAACCTTTAGATTAACCTAAAAATGCACTGGAAAGAAAAACTACATGAAGTAATTTACGAAGCCGATACGCCAACTGGTAAAGCATTTGATGTTCTATTACTAATCGTTATTAGTTTCAGTATTTTGTTTGTAATGTTAGACAGTGTCGAGTTTATTTACAACCAATACCATGATTTCTTTTACATAGCAGAATGGGTCATCACCATTATTTTCACTATAGAATATATCTTAAGAATTGTAAGTATTAAAAAGCCTCTCAAGTATATTTTTAGTTTTTATGGCATTATAGATTTACTTTCTACTCTACCTCTTTACTTAACTATTTTTTTTTCAACAAGTTATGCGTTGATGACGCTAAGAGCATTGCGGCTATTACGAATTTTTAGAATTTTAAAAATTACACGATATATATGCGCCAGTAATAATTTGGCTAAAGCACTAAAAAGCAGCTTACCCAAAATAATGATATTTATCTATGCGGTTGTCATCATTTCGTTTATCACAGGAACGTTGATGTATTTAGTTGAAGGACCAGAACATGGTTTTACATCGATACCAACCAGTATTTATTGGACTATTGTAACCTTAACCACTGTAGGTTTTGGAGATATACATCCAGTAACTCCACTTGGTCAATTTATAGCAACCTTAATTATGATTTTAGGATATGGCGTCATTGCTGTACCAACTGGCATTGTAAGTGCGGAATATGCCAATCAAGGTAAAAAGCATGCCAATAACACTCAATCATGCTATAATTGTGGCGAAAAACAGCATAAAGACAGAGCAGAATTTTGCCATAAATGCGGTTATTCATTAAACAAGAAACCAAGTCCAGATGCCTCAAACTAAGCATTTAATATGCGTTGTAGGACCAACAGGGATTGGTAAAACAAAACTAGGAATTAAACTTGCAAAGCATTTTAATACTGAAATTATTTCGTCGGACTCCAGACAATTTTATAAAGAATTAAGTATTGGGACAGCAGTACCAACTTTAGAAGAATTAGCAGAAGTAAAGCATCACTTTATTCATCATTTATCTATTAAAGAAGCGTATAGTGTTGGTAATTTTGAAAAAGAGGCATTACAGCAATTAAACCAACTATTCAAAACCAATCAAACGGCTGTTATGGTTGGTGGTAGTGGGCTTTATGAGAAAGTCGTGACGCAAGGTATTGACCAATTCCCAGAGGTTAATCCAAAAATTATTGAAGAACTTGAAAAAGAAATGGAATCTGAAGGAATCGAAAAACTTCAGTTAGAGTTAAAAGAACAGGATCCCACTTACTTTAAAAACATAGATATTCAAAATAAGCAGCGTATCTTAAGAGCCCTATCTGTAATTCGTTCCACTCAACAAGAATTTTCAAGGTTTTTAAACCAAAAGAATAAGGATCGGAAATTCAATTCTATTTTAATTGGATTAGAAGCCGATCGAGAAATAATTTATAACCGTATTAATAAACGCGTAGATATGATGCTCGAAGCAGGACTTTTAGAGGAAGCAAAACGTGTCGTTAAGTACAAAAATTTAAACAGCCTAAATACGGTAGGCTATAAAGAATTATTTAGCTTTTTTGAAGGGGAGATTGATTATGAGGAAGCGGTGAGACTGATCAAACGTAATACAAGACGATTTGCCAAAAGACAATTAACTTGGTATCGAAAAGACAGTCGAGTACAGTGGTTTGATTATGAGACACCTCAAAAAGAAATTATCCAGTATATAAACCATAAAATTCAAAGTGAAATTAATCACTAAGAATTTTATGATTATAAGAAACTGAAAAAATTAACCTAAGCGTTTTTGCCGTCTTCGCCTTTTACAACAAGTCTAAAGCCTTCACCGTGAATATTTAATATTTCAACCGTATCGTCTTTTTTCATGTATTTTCTCAGTTTAGCAATATAAACATCCATACTTCTTGAGGTGAAATAATTATCATCTCTCCATATTTTTGTCAAGGCTAATTCTCTAGGCATTAAGTCATTTTCATGTAAAGCTAATAATCTAAGCAGTTCATTTTCTTTAGGAGAAAGTTTTATAGGCTCTTCTTCTCTATAGGTTAAAAATCTTAATTTAGAGTTTAAGTGAAAATTACCAATTTTAAATTCAAACTGCTTACTATCTGCAATGCTGTCGGTTGTTTTGCGCTGCATAATAGCTTTTATTTTCATTAATAACACTTCGCTATCAAAAGGTTTGTTTAGGTAATCATCTGCGCCTACTTTATAACCTTTTAAAACATCTTCTTTCATTGCTTTAGCGGTTAAAAATATAATAGGAACATCTTCGTTTTTACCGCGTATTTCTTTAGCGAGCGTAAAGCCATCTTTATAAGGCATCATAACGTCTAAAATGCATAGATCAAAATTTCCCTTCTTAAATTTCTCGAAGCCCTCCATACCGTTTTTAGCATGTGTGACTTCATAATCATTCATTGTAAGGTAATCTTTAAGGACAATTCCAAAGTTTGGATCGTCTTCTACTAGCAGAATTTTTTTGTTTTCAGTTTCCATAATTTTAAGATATTAAAGGTAATTTAATTGTAAATGTACTTCCAGTATTTGTTTCACTATATACAGAGATTTCACCCTGATGGTCTTCAACAATTTGCTTCACATAGGCTAAACCTAACCCGTGCCCTTTCACATTGTGAATGTCGCCTGTATGTTCACGGTAAAATTTTTGAAATATTTTTTTTTGGGTTGATTTACTCATACCTGATCCCTGATCTTTGACACTTAAAACAATAAAATGTTTAACAACTTCCGTATAGATGTCAATTTTGGGAGCTTCAGGAGAGTATTTTATAGCATTATCTAGGATGTTAACTATAACGTTTGTAAAATGTGTTTCATTAGCTAAAACTGTACAATCAGACGCATCAAAGTGTGTTTTTATATACCCCTCACGGTTTTGAACAATTAAACTAACGTGCTTAATGGCTTGATTAACCATGGCGTGGAGCGATTGTTTGTCTTTTTGGATATCAAGCTCGTTTTTTTCGAGTTTAGAAATACGCAGTACATTTTCAACTTGAGCATGCATACGTTTATTTTCTTCACGAATCATGGTCATATAACGTGCAACTGATTCTGGGTTTTGAGCTATTTTCGGGTTTTTAACTGAGTCTAAAGCAAGGTTTATTGTTGCTATCGGAGTTTTGAACTCATGCGTCATATTATTGATAAAATCAGATTTAATCTGAGAAATTTGACGTTGCTTAATTAATTGACTAATTGCTGAAGAAAAGGCTAAAACAATAACGAGGGTAAATAAGATAGACAAAACACCCATTAGAGCAATAGACGATAAAATTTGCTGATTTTTATCCTCAAAATTGACGTATAGTTGATAATCTGAAGCTATTTCCTTATAACCGAATATAGGTATCCCGTAAGTTGAAGGTGAGTTTAATTTAAAATCTGATGATCTAACTTTAGTATTCAAACCATTACTAAATATCCCAAATTCATAATCAGATTCGATATCCCATTTTGATATATTTTGGTCTATTAAGCGCCTAATACTTGTTGTATCAATTCGTTTATGGATCGGCAATTCAGCTGCCATTTCTTTGACAACGTCAATTAGTAAATACTTCTCAGCATCTACAATTCTATTTATTCGCTGGTAACGTTCTTTGGCTGATAAACCTAATGAATTTGGGTCTAATTGGTCTTCTCTAGTTATCTTGGTTGCTAATTTTTTAGAAGTAATTTTTTTAAAAGATATAGAATCGTCTTGATTGGCTAAGAACTGTGAAGATATTTTATATTCCTCTTCGACCAAGCTATTAGAGTAGATAAAGTACTCACTAGAATAGTCATCTTTCTTTACCTGAAATAATTCGCTTAACTGTTTTTTAAAAGGTTTAGTAGAGTCGGCAATACTTGCTAATTCAAAATAATATTTATCAATCTCGTTAGATTCTAACTCCTTTACAACATCAATAAGCATTTGCTTTGCCGCTATTGAAAATTGCTCTTCATTACTTTCGACGGTATTTTTTATCCAATAGCCTTGAACGAAAATAATCCCAATAAGAGATAAACTCATCAGGGCAATTAACAAGTTAAAGAGTTTACTATTCATGTGCACAAAATTAGGATTTTAACATTTGTGCACTTCCCGTTTAACCAAAAGTTAACACGCCCGAATAGTTGCTATTTAGCAGGGTTTAAAAGATTTTCGTGTATTTCTTGAACTTGCTTTTTAACATCACTAAGGTCTATATTAGTGATTACATAATCTGCTAAATCTCGCTTTTTATGATCGGGCCATTGCTTGTCTATCCTTTCTTTTACGTGAATTTTGCTAATGTGATCTCTTTTTACAACCCGATCGATACGGAGAGCTTCTGGAGATGTAACCAAAATAATTTGATCAAAAAAATCGGCTCTACCTAATTCAAAAATTATTGCGGCTTCATAAATCACATAAGCTGAATTTTGTTTACTTATCCAATGCTCAAATGCCTTATGAACCCGAGGATGTATAATTGTATTTAATCGGTCTAGTTTAGTTTGGTCCGAGAACACAAGCTTAGCCAAGGCCTCACGATCTAAATGATCATCAACGTATACAGTTCCAAATTCGTCCTCAATTAATTGCTTAACTTCTGGATCATTATATTGCGATTTCGCTACATCATCAGCAATAAACAAAGGAATGTCTAGTTGCTTAAACATTTTAGCAATGGTAGATTTACCACTACCAATACCGCCGGTTAAACCTATGATTTTCATTCTTTAATCAAAAAATTAATACGCTGGGTTTGTAATTTAGGGTATTTGACATACTCTGGAGATTCAATCAGCTTTGGTACCATAAATTTAGCGCCAGTGTTTAGTTTTGCAAAATCACATACAACTCTAAAGTTATCCTTTGATAATTCATCATACTTAGAGACAGGAACTTCAACAGTTAAAATTAACTGTTTAGGATAAATACTAATTGACGATCGCTCAGGCAGGTTAATGACTTGAATTGGAACTTGAATTTGTTTTTCGGTAAAACGCTCTACTTCAATAGCATACTTCACTTTTAAACGGTTATAACTTTCAACACCCAAATTCGCCGTATCTAGTTCTACTTCTCCTGTTATAGAAGCATCTAAATTATTGAGGTTAATTGATTTTGTAGGTATTGACTTCAAATCAGATAACTGATTCTTTTTACCAAACACTTCAATGGTTTTAGGAGAAAACTTCAGCTTCCCTATCGTATCGTAACCCGGCTGAAAATCTAAGCTAAGCTTAGGATATATAAAAACTTCCTTTGAAAATTGTCTATAATAAGTCAGTGTTAAATCATCTTTAACGTTAACCACATCTGCACTAAAGCCCAATTGTGAGGACATTAATGTGGCTAAACTCCTATCACTTAAAACCAAAGTAGAATCTGTTAAAGAAAAATCAGTATAAGATAAAATAAGCTTTGGCTTTAAAATGGAAAACTCTAAAAGTTTCAAGCCGTTTGTAGAAATACTAGCTTTAATCTTATTTTCATTTTCTAATCTAAAATCTTTAGGGAGCTCTTGGAGTTCATAATCTATTTCAATATTCTTAGTATATGGTTTTGATAGTTGTAATACAAACCAAATAAGCGCAGTTGAAATTAAAATAAAAACAAACGCCTTATTATGACTAATCTTAAGCGAATATTGATTTAAAAGTGACTTCATTGAAAGAATAAATTGGGATAGGTTTGCTGTGGATTTTTATTTAAGATAATAATTTTAATAAAGCTAATCAAAAATGCAAAACCATAGCCGCCAAATTGTACAATTACAGCCAATACTGTCAAAGCACCTATGAGAACTGAGCGATGACGACTAGCTGAAACTAAAAAAATTGAGATGAAATAGAACAAATAAATAAACAAAGGAATCCAACTCCAAATCGTACAAATTAAACTTAACAAAAGTCCAAACGTAAAAACACTTGGAAACGCAAAGGTAATTTTGTAACATTCGGGATGCCATTTCATTAAAATAGGCCTAACCCGACCAAATTTAGAAACTTGGCTGTAAAACTTATTCAAATCAATACGGCGTTTATGATAAACATAGGCCTCAGGAATAAAGCCTAAATGATAACCTAGTTTTTTTAATCGCAAGGATAAATCAGGGTCCTCTCCAGGATGAATATTACCAAACCCACTAGAATCAAGAAAAGCACGTCTTGATAAACCCATATTAAAACTTCGTGGTTCGTAAGATGATGTTTGACCATGCTTGTTACCTCTAATGCCGCCTGTTGTAAGTAAAGACGTCATCGAAAAATCAATCGCCTTCTGCCAATTAGTAAAACAAGAATGAGCAGCATCAGGACCACCAAAACAATTGACTGGATATTGATCGAGGAAATGTGAAACAGCAGTTAAATAATACTGTGGCAAAATAACATCACTATCAAGAATAATATAATAATCTGCTACAAAGTGCTGCATTCCAAAATTTCTAGAATCACCTGGACCTGAATTAGCCTTAACATAATAAACTATATTAAGTTGAGTCGAAAAATCATCAACAACGCGTTTACAAGTTAAGGTAGACCCGTCTTCTACTATAACAATTGTATAATCATGATCGGTATCAAGCTGCAAAAAACTCTCAAGCAATTCTCTAATCTCTTGTGGCCGATTATAAACAGGTATTATAAACGCATACGTTCTACTCATTCTACAAAGGTACTACACTTTTAAGCATAAAAAAACCCGAGCCTAAGCTCGGGTTTTAATATTAATTATTAAAAAGCACTACTTCTTAATCACTCTAAATGTTTGAGTTTGACCTTCAATAGTTGCTTTAACAAGGTAAACCCCTGCTTGCAAGTTATTAAGATTCATCTCTACATTAGAAGAATTAGGTTGAATACTTCTCACTTCTTTACCTAACATGTTGAAAACTTGAACAGTTTCAACTTGTGTTCTAGAACTAATCGTAAACACATTCTCAACTGGGTTAGGATAGTAACTAAAGTTAGCACTATTAAAGAAATCTTGATTATTCAAATCACCACAATTAACTGAGTATTCAAATGTTGTTCCGGTTACTAAACCATCAGAAGCGACATAGAACGAAATTTCTCCAGTCGTAGATACGTAAGATCCAACAATAGAACCAGTACCAGTCGCAATAATAGTACCTGTACCGTCAGCGGCATCAGTAATAACCCAATCATCACAACATGATTCTGTTTCACCTGCTGTGAATACAAGC
>CBFHKB010000014.1:0-25942 GCA_965656295.1 Psychroflexus sp. | reverse complement strand
TATTTTTTAAAACGATAGAAAATGGCAGATTTAAAAGAATTCGCAGAACAGTTAGTTAACTTAACAGTAAAAGAAGTAAACGAGTTAGCTGATATTTTAAAAGAAGAGTATGGCATCGAGCCTGCTGCAGCAGCTGTTGCAGTAGCTGGTGGTGCAGCAGGTGGTGGAGAAGAAGCCGCTGAAGAGCAAACAGAATTTGACGTTATCCTTAAAGCGCCAGGTGGTTCTAAGTTAGCAGTTGTAAAACTAGTTAAGGAATTAACTGGTCAAGGTTTAAAAGATGCTAAAGCATTAGTTGATGGTGCACCAGCTCCAGTTAAGGAAGGTGTTTCTAAAGATGAGGCTGAAGCATTAAAAGCTCAATTAGAAGAAGCAGGAGCTGAAGTAGAACTTAAGTAATTAAGTTTTATTTAAATTATACGGTTTAGGCCTCAGATTAAGCATCTGTAGGTCTAAACCATTTTGCGTATCTATACGTTTAGTGTTAAAAACACAGATTATATTAGTTAATTTTGCTTGAAAAAGCATTAAATTCTTTCTTTAGATGTTAGCATTGCAAAACAATCGTATCAGTTTTTCATCAGTTAATCAACCAGATTACCCTGATTTTCTTGATATACAAGTCAAGTCGTTTCAAGATTTCTTTCAGCTTGAAACCAAACCAGAAGAAAGATCTAATGAAGGTTTGTACAATACCTTCATGGAAAACTTTCCTATTACCGACACAAGAAATCAGTTTGTGTTAGAGTTTTTAGACTACTTTGTCGATCCTCCACGTTATTCTATTCAAGAGTGTATCGAAAGAGGTCTAACTTACAGTGTGCCTTTAAAGGCAAGACTAAAATTATATTGTACAGATCCTGAACATGAAGATTTTGAAACTATTGTTCAAGATGTATATTTGGGTACAATCCCCTATATGACACCAAGTGGTACGTTTGTCATCAATGGTGCTGAGCGTGTTGTTGTTTCGCAACTTCACCGTTCACCAGGTGTGTTCTTTGGCCAATCTTTCCATGCCAATGGAACTAAGCTATATTCAGCACGTGTGATTCCTTTTAAAGGTTCGTGGATTGAATTTGCTACCGATATTAACAGTGTGATGTATGCCTACATCGATAGAAAGAAAAAATTGCCAGTAACCACTCTTTTTAGAGCAATTGGTTACGAACGCGATAAAGACATTCTTGAAATCTTTGACTTAGCAGAAGAGGTTAAAGTTTCAAAAACAGGACTAAAGAAGTATTTAGGTCGCAAATTAGCTGCTCGTGTTTTAAACACGTGGTATGAAGATTTTGTTGATGAAGATACTGGAGAAGTGGTATCAATTGAGCGAAATGAAATCGTTCTTGACCGTGATACCATCCTCGAAAAAGATCATATTGAAGAAATAGTCGAAACTGGATCTAAAACAATCCTTTTACATAAAGAAGATAATTTAACTGGGGACTACGCCATTATTTATAATACGTTACAAAAAGATCCAACAAACTCAGAAAAAGAAGCTGTAGAGCATATCTACCGTCAACTTCGTAATGCTGAGCCGCCAGATGAAGAAACTGCGCGTGGAATTATCGACAAATTGTTCTTTAGTGATCAACGTTACAACTTAGGTGAAGTTGGTCGTTATAGAATGAATAAAAAACTAGGTCTCGATATTAGCATGGATAGCCGTGTGCTTACCAATGAAGATATCATAACCATTATTAAATATTTAATTGAGTTAGTCAATTCTAAAGCTGAAGTTGATGATATTGATCACTTATCTAACCGACGTGTAAGAACAGTAGGCGAGCAGTTATCTCAACAATTCGGTGTTGGTCTAGCACGTATGGCAAGAACTATTCGTGAGCGTATGAATGTACGTGATAACGAAGTATTTACACCAATTGACTTAATTAATGCCAAAACTTTATCCTCGGTAATCAATTCATTTTTTGGGACCAACCAATTGTCTCAATTTATGGATCAAACCAATCCAATTGCAGAGCTTACTAACAAAAGACGTTTATCTGCTTTAGGACCTGGTGGTTTATCTCGTGAACGTGCTGGTTTTGAGGTTCGTGATGTTCACTATACACATTACGGTCGTTTATGTCCGATTGAAACACCTGAAGGACCAAATATTGGACTGATTTCTTCTCTGTCTGTTTATGGTAAGATTAATAACATGGGCTTCATTGAAACCCCATACCGTAAAGTTGAAGATGGTAAGATTGATTTCAAATCTGACCCTCTATATCTTTCAGCTGAAGAGGAAGAAGGGAAGCTAATTGCCCAAGCCAATATACCACTTGAAAAAGATGGTCAAATTGATTCTGATAAGGTTATTGCTCGTATGGAAGGTGACTTCCCAGTGGTAGACCCTAAAGAAGTGCATTATGTTGATGTAGCTCCTAACCAAATATCTTCCATTTCAGCATCATTAATTCCTTTCTTAGAGCATGATGATGCCAACCGTGCCTTGATGGGGTCTAATATGATGCGTCAAGCAGTACCATTATTACGTGTAGATTCTCCTATTGTGGGAACTGGTCTTGAACGACGTGTGGCACAAGATTCTAGAGTTTTAATTAACGCTGAAGGAAATGGAGTTGTAGAGTATGTAGATGCTCGTCAAATTACAATTAAATACGATCGTACAGAAAATGAGCGTTTGGTAAGTTTTGATACCGACTCAAAAACGTATGAGCTTATAAAATTTAGAAAAACCAACCAAGGGACGTCAATCAACCTCAAACCTATTGTTGAAGTTGGTGATCGTGTTGAAAAAGGTCAAGTTTTATGTCAAGGTTATGCCACCGAAAAAGGTGAATTAGCACTTGGTCGTAATATGAAAGTAGCCTTTATGCCATGGAAAGGTTACAACTTTGAAGATGCAATCGTACTTTCTGAAAAAGTGGTAAGAGATGATATCCTAACCTCTATTCACATCGATGAGTATTCTTTAGAAGTTAGAGATACCAAACTAGGTAACGAAGAGTTAACCAGCGATATTCCAAACGTTTCTGAAGAGGCGACTAAAGACCTTGATGAAAATGGTATGATTCGCATCGGTGCCGAAATTACCCCTGGTGATATCTTAATTGGTAAGATCACACCGAAAGGTGAAAGCGATCCAACACCAGAAGAGAAATTACTACGTGCTATTTTTGGAGATAAAGCGGGAGATGTTAAAGATGCCTCTTTGAAAGCTTCACCTTCACTAAATGGTGTTGTAATTAATAAAAAATTATTCTCTCGTGCTGTAAAAGACAAGCGTAAACGCGCTCAAGATAAACAAGAAATTCAAAAACTTGAAGGCAAGTACGAAGTTAAGTTTGAAGAGTTAAGAAATGTTTTAATCGATAAATTGTTTTCAATTGTTGGTGGTAAAACATCACAAGGTGTACAAAACGATTTAGGTGAAGACGTACTACCAAAAGGTAAAAAGTACACCCAAAAAATGTTAAACTCAGTTGAAGATTTTACGCACTTGACAAAAGGAACGTGGACTACTGATGCTGAATTAAACGCATTGGTTGCCGATTTACTGCATAACTACAAGATTAAGCAAAACGATCTTCAAGGTAACTTAAGAAGAGAGAAGTTTACCATCACTGTTGGTGATGAACTTCCTTCAGGAATTCTTAAACTAGCTAAGATTTACGTTGCTAAGAAGCGTAAATTGAAAGTAGGTGATAAAATGGCAGGACGTCACGGTAACAAAGGTATTGTGGCTAAAATTGTACGTCAAGAAGATATGCCATTCTTAGATGACGGTACACCTGTTGATATTGTTCTTAACCCGTTAGGGGTACCATCACGTATGAACATTGGTCAGATTTATGAAACAGTTCTTGGTTGGGCTGGACAAAAACTTGATAAAAAGTTTGCAACGCCAATCTTTGATGGAGCAACAATAGACCAAATAAATGAGTTAACCGATGAAGCAGGCATCCCAAGATATGGGCATACTTACCTTTATGATGGTGGAACTGGTGAGCGTTTTGATCAACCAGCTACAGTTGGTGTGATTTATATGCTTAAACTAGGACACATGATTGAAGATAAGATGCATGCTCGTTCTATCGGACCATACTCTTTAATTACGCAACAACCATTAGGTGGTAAAGCGCAATTTGGTGGTCAGCGATTTGGTGAAATGGAAGTTTGGGCACTTGAGGCTTATGGAGCATCTAGTACTTTGCGTGAAATCTTAACGGTTAAATCTGATGATGTGATTGGTAGAGCTAAAACTTACGAAGCTATCGTAAAAGGTGAGCCAATGCCAGAACCAGGATTACCAGAATCATTCAATGTATTAATGCATGAGTTGAAAGGTCTAGGTTTAGATATTAAACTAGAAGAATAATAACAATTTTGAATTGTTAGTGGGTATATAAATTTTTTGACTAATTCTTTAGCAACTTGTATTATGACAAGAAATAATGAAAAGAATACACAATCGAGATTTAATAAAATCTCAATAGGTTTAGCTTCTCCAGAAAGCATATTATCAGCTTCTAGAGGTGAAGTTTTAAAGCCTGAAACAATTAACTATAGAACACATAAACCAGAACGTGATGGTTTATTTTGTGAGCGTATTTTCGGCCCTGTAAAGGACTACGAATGTGCTTGTGGTAAATATAAACGCATTCGCTACAAAGGCATTGTTTGTGACCGTTGTGGTGTTGAAGTTACCGAGAAAAAAGTCCGTAGAGATCGTGTGGGTCACATTAATTTAGTGGTTCCTGTAGCGCATATCTGGTACTTTAGATCTCTTCCTAATAAAATCGGTTATTTACTAGGTATTCCTTCTAAGAAGTTGGATATGATAATCTATTATGAAAGATATGTCGTTATTCAAGCAGGAATCGCTAAACGTGAAGATGGAGAGGAGTTAAAGAAAATGGATTTCTTAACGGAAGAAGAATATCTTAATATACTTGACACCTTACCGCAAGAAAATCAATATTTAGATGACGACGACCCAAATAAGTTTATCGCTAAGATGGGTGCTGAGTGCTTGCTTGAAATCTTAAAACGTATTGACTTAGACGAGTTATCTTACGATTTAAGACATAAAGCTAACAACGAAACCTCTAAACAACGTAAAACAGAAGCATTAAAGCGTTTACAAGTTGTTGAAGCGTTAAGAGATTCGACTGCTAATCGTGAAAATAATCCAGAATGGATGATTATGAAGGCTATTCCGGTAATTCCACCAGAATTAAGACCTTTAGTACCTTTAGATGGCGGGCGTTTTGCAACCTCAGATTTAAATGATTTATATAGACGTGTGATTATACGTAATAATCGTTTAAAGCGTTTAATGGAAATTAAAGCACCTGAAGTTATATTACGTAATGAAAAACGTATGCTACAAGAGTCTGTTGACTCATTGTTTGATAATACACGTAAATCTTCTGCCGTAAAAACAGACTCTAACAGGCCTTTAAAATCTCTTTCTGATTCTTTAAAAGGTAAACAAGGTCGTTTCAGACAAAACCTTTTAGGTAAACGTGTCGATTATTCAGCACGTTCGGTAATTGTTGTCGGACCAGAGATGAAGATGTTTGAATGTGGTCTTCCAAAAGATATGGCTGCAGAGCTTTATAAGCCATTTATTATTCGTAAATTAATTGAGCGAGGTATTGTAAAAACCGTTAAATCGGCTAAAAAAATAATAGACAAAAAAGAGCCTGTAGTTTGGGATATTTTAGAAAACGTTTTAAAAGGACATCCAGTCTTATTAAACCGTGCCCCAACCTTACACCGCTTAGGTATACAAGCATTTCAGCCTAAACTAATCGAGGGTAAAGCTATTCAACTTCACCCATTGGTTTGTACGGCCTTTAATGCCGATTTTGATGGTGACCAGATGGCGGTTCATTTGCCACTAGGACCAGAGGCTATATTAGAAGCACAACTGTTAATGTTAGCTTCTCATAACATCCTTAACCCAGCAAATGGTTCTCCTATTACCGTACCATCACAAGATATGGTACTTGGATTGTATTACATGACCAAACTTAGAAAATCAACTAAGGATCAAAAGGTTAAAGGAGAAGGTTTGACCTTCTACTCAGACGAGGAAGTTGAAATCGCTTACAATGAGAAAAAAGTAGATTTAAATGCACTGATTAAAATTAGAGCAAAAGACTTTAATAAAGAAGGGCAATTAGTCTATCAAATCATAGAAACAACCGTAGGTCGCGTCTTATTTAACCAAGTTGTCCCAGAACAAATTGGGTTTATTAACGATGTGATGACTAAGAAGGCTTTACGTGATGTAATTGGTAAAGTACTTAAGCATACTTCTGTTCCTGAAACAGCAGATTTCCTTGATAACATCAAAGATTTAGGATATAGTTCAGCCTTTAAAGGTGGCCTCTCATTCTCTCTTGGAGATATTATTATTCCAAAAGAAAAAATCGAAATGATTGAGCAGGCTGAAGGTCAAGTTGAAGGTGTGACTGGAAACTATAACATGGGTCTAATCACAAATAATGAGCGTTATAATCAAGTTATTGATATTTGGACTGCGACTAATGCTGAATTAACTGAACTGGCTATGAAGCGTATTCGCGAAGACCAGCAAGGTTTTAACTCGGTATTTATGATGCTTGACTCTGGCGCAAGGGGTTCTAAAGAACAAATCCGTCAGTTAACAGGTATGCGTGGTTTAATGGCTAAACCTAAAAAATCAACGTCAGCAGGTGGTGAGATCATTGAAAATCCTATTCTTTCTAACTTTAAAGAAGGTCTTTCAATTTTAGAATATTTTATTTCTACTCACGGTGCACGTAAAGGTCTTGCCGATACCGCCCTTAAAACGGCCGATGCAGGTTACCTGACAAGACGTTTAGTCGATGTGTCACAAGATGTTATTGTAAGACAAGAAGACTGTGGTACTTTAAGAGGTATTGAAGTTCAAGCGCTTAAGAAAAATGAAGAAATCGTTGAATCTTTAGGTGAACGTATTATAGGAAGAACAACCCTTAATGACATCATTGATCCAATTTCACAAGAATTACTAGCTGAAGCTGGTCATGAAATTACTGAAGAAGTGGCAGAAAAAATTGAAGCGTCGGCTTTAAATTCTGTCGAAGTAAGATCACCTTTAACTTGTGAAGCTAAGCAAGGGATATGTGTTAAGTGTTACGGTCGTAACCTTGCCACAAACAAAACAGTTCAAAAAGGTGAAGCTGTTGGTGTAGTTGCTGCACAATCTATTGGCGAACCAGGAACACAGTTAACCCTAAGAACCTTCCACGTAGGTGGTATTGCAGGTAACATTTCAGAAGAAAATAAACTTGAAGCTAAATTTGATGGTATTGCCGAAATCGAAGATCTTAAAACCGTAAAAGGTGAAGATAACGAAGGTAAGCCAGCAGATATTGTAATCTCAAGAACTTCAGAATTAAAAATTGTAGACCAAAAATCAGGCATTACATTGAGTTCAAATGTGATTCCTTACGGTTCACAAATATTTATTAAGCCAGGCAAAAAAGTCTCTAAAGGCGATGTGATTTGTAAATGGGATCCATATAATGGCGTAATTATTTCTGAATTTGCTGGTGAAGTTGAATTTGAAAATATTATTCAAGGGGTCACTTATGAAGTAGAAAGTGATGAGCAAACTGGCTTCCAAGAAAAAGTTATTACAGAATCTAAGAACAAGCGTAAAATACCAACCTTACATATTAAAGATAGCAGTGGCGAAGTAACACGCTCTTACAATTTACCAGTAGGTGCTCACTTAATGGTTGATAATGAAGAAGCTATTAAAATAGGTAAAGTCTTAGTGAAGATTCCAAGAAAATCGTCTAAAGCTGGTGATATTACAGGTGGTTTACCTCGATTAACTGAATTGTTTGAAGCACGTAACCCTTCTAATCCTGCTGTCGTAAGTGAGATTGATGGCGTCGTTTCATTTGGTAAAATTAAACGTGGTAACCGTGAAATTATCGTTGAGTCTAAACTAGGTGAAATTAAAAAATACTTAGTTAAACTATCTAATCAAATCTTAGTTCAAGAAAACGATTATGTACGTGCAGGAATGCCATTATCAGATGGTTCTGTAACCCCTGAAGATATTTTAAATATCAAAGGCCCAAGCGCTGTACAACAGTATTTAGTTAATGAAGTGCAAGAAGTTTATAGACTCCAAGGTGTACAAATTAATGATAAGCACTTTGAGGTAGTAGTAAGACAAATGATGCAGAAAGTGAAAATACAGGATCCAGGTGATACCATTTTCCTTGAAAATCAATTAGTCCACAAACAAGACTTTATTACTGAAAACGATAACATTTTTGGTAAGCGTGTGGTCGAAGACGCTGGTGATAGTGCGCAATTAAAAGCAGGTCAAATTGTAACTTTACGTGAATTAAGAGACGAGAATTCTCTTCTTAAGCGAGAAGATAAACAACTTGTAACTGCAAGAGAAGTACAGCCAGCCACAGCAAAACCAATACTACAAGGTATTACTAGAGCTTCGCTTCAAACCAAATCGTTTATTTCAGCTGCTTCGTTCCAGGAAACAACAAAAGTACTTAACGAGGCTGCGGTTAGCGGTAAGGTAGATAAACTTGAAGGTCTTAAAGAAAATGTTATTGTTGGTCATAAGATCCCAGCAGGTACTGGTTTAAGAGAATTTGATGATATTATTGTAGGCTCAAAAGAAGAGTTAACCGAAATGATGCATCAAAATCAAGAAGTAAACGTTAATTATAATTAATTAAAACTCTAGATATGAGTGATAATAATAACAAAGAGCAACAGAAGTTAAATATTCAGATTGATGAAGATACCGCTCAAGGTATTTATAGCAACCTGGTTATCATTAATCATTCACCGTCCGAGTTTGTAGTTGATTATGTAAACGTGATGCCGGGAACACCTAAGAGTAAAGTTAGGTCCCGCGTGATATTAACACCTCAACATGCTAAACGACTGCTTAAAGCTTTAAATGATAACATTAAAAAGTACGAGAGTCGACATGGTGAAATTCAAGAGCAAGAAAAGCCCAATATTCCATTAAATTTTGGACCAACAGGCGAGGCTTAATCGCTCTTAAAACTGAAAAAAACCTGTGAGTCTTAACTCACAGGTTTTTTATTTTAATGACAATTTGACACAAGTTATAACATGGCAATTCCTTTGACATCTATTTATTATAAAAAAAATTAGTATGAGTAAAAATCAAGATAATACCAAAGATAAGTCACAAGAATTTCAAGAGTCTGTTGAAAATCAGTCCAATCACCACAATCAAACTCAAAATCAACCAGAACAAGACGATCAAAAGATTAACGTAGAAAGTGACAATTCTGCAGAGGTTGAAGATAATGAAATAAATCCAACGGAAGAATTAACTGAAACTGAAAAGCTTCAGAAGGCTCTAGATACAGAGAAAGATAAATACCTGAGACTGTTTGCTGAGTTTGAAAATTATAAACGCCGAACAAGTAAAGAACGCTTAGAATTGTTTAAAACAGCTGGTCAGGAAGTCATACAATCCTTACTTCCAGTATTAGATGATTTTGATCGTGCAATCAAAGAGCTTGAAAAAACATCTGATAAAGAATCCTTTTCTGGTGTTGGCTTAATTAATAATAAACTTCGAGAAACGCTCAAATCAAAAGGCTTGGAGTTAATGGCTGTAAAAGAAGGCGATTCATTTGATGCAGATCTTCATGAAGCTATTACTCAAATACCAGCGCCAACTGAAGATATGAAGGGTAAAATTATAGATGTGGTTGAAAAAGGATACACCTTAGGAGATAAAATTATTAGATATCCTAAAGTTGTCACAGGAAAATAAGCCTGTAAACTTCAATCCTAAATTTTAAAATAAAAGAATAATGAAAGAAGATTACTACGATATTTTAGGCGTTTCTAAAAATGCTACGCAAGCCGAAATAAAAAAGGCTTACCGTAAACTCGCTATAAAATATCATCCAGATAAAAACCCTGACAACACAGAAGCTGAAGCTAAGTTTAAACAAGCTGCCGAGGCTTATGAGGTTCTTGGTAACGAGCAAAAAAGGCAAAAGTATGACCAATTTGGTCATAGTGCATTTGATGGTTCGGGTGGCTTTGGTGGCGGAGGCGGCATGAATATGGACGACATATTTAACCAATTCGGAGATATATTTGGCGGCGGTGGCGGCTTTTCAGGTTTTGGAGGTTTTGGAGGCGGCGGAAGACGTCAAGCCAAAGGCAGTAACCTTAGAATACGCGTCAAACTCACCTTAGATGAAGTAGCTAATGGCGTCGAGAAAAAGATTAAAGTTTCTCGTAAAAAGAAGCCATCAGATACCACTTATAAAACTTGCTCCAATTGTAACGGTACAGGTCAAGTGACTAAAATTCAAAATACAATTTTAGGCCGAATGCAAACATCAGCTCCTTGTGCTAACTGTAGTGGAAGCGGTAAGATGATTGAAAATAAAGGTAAAGGCACCGATGCCCATGGCCTCAAATTAGAACAAGAACAAGTCTCGATTAAAATTCCAGCAGGTGTTGAAGACGGAATGCAACTTAAAGTTTCTGGTAAAGGAAATGAGCCAGCTGGCGATGGTATAAGTGGTGACCTTCTTGTCTTAATCGAAGTGCAAGAGCATGAGAATTTAAAGCGTGATGGTAATAATTTACATTATGATTTATACCTCAGTTTTTCTGATGTTGCTTTAGGAACTTCAAAAGATATTGACACGGTATCTGGAAAAGTGAGAATCAAAATTGAGCCAGGAACACAAAGTGGTAAAATTCTAAGACTAAGAAATAAAGGATTACCTAGTATTAATGCCTACGGTAACGGCGATCTTTTGGTCCATGTAAACGTTTGGACGCCTAAAGAGTTGTCTAAAGAACAAAAAACATTTTTTGAATCGATGAAGGATGATTCTAATTTTACACCCAATCCAGAGACTTCAGATAAATCATTTTTTGAAAAGGTAAAAGATATGTTTTCCTAAACAGCTTTAACATAAAATTATATATATTTGAACATCGCTTATGCTAGTAAGCGGTGTTTTTTCTTTTTCATAGCAATTTTTTCCCACCTACAGTTTGTAGGTGGGTTTTTGTTTTCTTTTAACATTAAAGTCTTTAATAAACCCTATATTTTATATTAAGCTTTAAATTAAAACCATATGAAGTATTTAGTTGTTTTGTTAATGTTGAGTCCATATTATTTTGCATTTTCTCAAACTTCTAATTTAGCAAGACTTGAGTACACGTATTTTCCTCAAAAAGACTCAGATAATTCATTTAGACGGTCCAGAGCTTTTGTTCAAATTCCATTAAAAATAAAAGGTACCGAAGATTACCTAGTGCCAGGACTTGAATATCGTAATGTAGAACTTCAATATAATGATGATGCTCCTTTTGAAACAAATAATCTCGAACGGTTTCAATCTTTCGAAATTAATTTAGGTTACGTAAAAAAAATAAATGAAGAATGGCGATTTGCAGTTAAAGCAGGTACTATGGTTGCTTCAAATTTTTCGACAAATAAGTTGCAATCAAGTGATTTTCTATTTACAGGAGCCATTTATGGTATCAAGCAAAAAAAAATCTCAGAATTTGATAAACATCGTCTTTTGGTTGGTTTAAACTATTCGACTTCTGCCGGCTTCCCATTTCCGCTACCTGTTGTGATGTATAACAAAACCCTTAACAGAAATTGGTCTTACAATTTAGGTGTTCCAAAATCTAATGTTAAGTATTGGTTCAATCAAAAGCAAAGTTTACAGTTTTTTTTTACTCTAGACGGGTTTTATGCTAATGTTCAAAACACTATAGATTTACAAAATTCAGTTGAAGCTAAAGAAATTTCAATGCGACTAATTCTCTCAGGTTTTGGCTACGAGTATTATTTTACAGACCATATATTGTTTTTTTGTTACGCGGGTTATACCTTGCAGAATGATATTCGCTTAAGAGATCAAAATAAAGACGAAGTTTATACTATTAACAACAATAACTCGTTTTATGCCCGAGGTGGCTTAAAATTCAAAATATAAATTATGGCCAATATATTAATAGCTGAGGATGAAGCAAGCATTAGACGAGTGTTGTCTAAAATTTTGACTGAAGAAGATCAATCTTTTACCATTTTTGAAGCTGAAGATGGAGAACAAGCATGTAAATATTTGAGTTCCGAATCCATAGATTTACTCTTATGTGACATTAAAATGCCTAAAAAAGATGGAGTTGAAGTCTTGGAATATGTCAAATCAAATGCTTTAGAACTTCCTGTTATTATGATTTCCGGCCATGGTGATATCGATACGGCTGTAGCAACCATGCGCGAAGGTGCCTTTGATTATATTCCTAAACCTCCAGATTTAAATCGGCTATTAAATGCGGTTCGAATCGCTTTAACCCACGATCAACTCAGTAAAGAAAATAAAACCTTAAAAAAGAAGGTAAGTAAGTCTTATGAAATGATAGGTGAAGCAAAAGCAATTGCGACGATTAAAACTATGATCGATAAAGTGGCACCAACCGACGCCCGTGTCCTGATAACTGGTCAAAATGGTACTGGGAAAGAACTTGTTGCGCATTGGTTACATGAAAAAAGTAATCGACATAAAAAGCCTTTTATCGAGGTTAATTGTGCAGCAATACCTTCAGAACTTATTGAAAGTGAGTTGTTTGGTCATGTGAAAGGAGCCTTTACCTCAGCGAACAAAGATCGTGCTGGTAAATTTGAAGCAGCTAATGGCGGTACTTTATTTTTAGATGAGATAGGTGATATGAGTTTGCATGCACAAGCTAAAGTTTTACGAGCCTTGCAAGAGCAAAAGGTACAACGCATAGGCAGTGATAAAGACGTTAAAGTTGATGTTAGAGTGATTGCAGCTACCAACAAAAACCTAAAAGCTGAAATTAAAGACCATAAGTTTAGAGAAGATTTATACCATAGACTTGCTGTCATTTTAATACCGGTTCCATCATTAAAGGAACGCATAGAAGACATGGATTTACTAGTAAATCACTTTTTAAACCAAATTGCTAGAGAACAAGGCATAAAGCCAAAGCAAATTGATCATGATGCCATATCTGAACTTAAGACATATGATTGGCCAGGAAATATTCGAGAGCTTAGAAATGTTATAGAGCGCTTAACTATACTAGGCAAAGCTAAAATTGACCATGAAGATGTTAAAAATTTTCTTTAATTTTTAGCAGGATCATATTTTAAAAAATACATCGTATCCCCGCTTGGGTGAGGCCATTTTTTTAAAACTTCAAAGCCGTAACGTCTGTAAGCTATACTTACTCGTTTTATGCGTGTTTCTGCATAAATAGGAAGTTGTTTTTCTTTAGCCATATCAAACATAATGTTTTTCATTTTATAGGCTGTTTTTTTATCCGTAACCCCACGCGCATCTTCTAAAATACCCCAAAACCAACAATATAGATATTTACCCGTATTTGGTCGTTGTTTTCTAACAAACTGTTGTGATTTCAAGGCATTTAAGCCTTTTTTAATGCCTGTAACATTAATGGCTAATTTCAGATCACTTATTAACTCATTGAAAAATCCACCGCTTGTTCCATCTTCTTCAAAAAATATAGCAATACCTTGGTCATCATCACAGGTAATTAAAGCATCGCGTTTAATGGCTTTCTCCACCATGTGTTTTGCTAAATAGTTAAAACGTTCGTCTTTTTTAGCATCGTCTTTTACCACCTCCATAGAGGTTGGTATTTCTTTTAGTAAGGTCGCAACATTAGATATAACTCGTTCTTTATTCAAAGTCTAAGATTTTTATAATACAAAATTAGTATAACAAATTTAAACGAAGCTTAATTGATTAAAAACATCAAATAGTTTTTTCCGCCATAAGTATTGCCTATTTTTGCAAGCTAAATTTTTAATATTTGAAACTAAACGCTTACACCAAAGAATTCAAGCATAATTTTAGTATTGCATTTCCCGTAATGTTAGGGCAGCTTGGGCACGTATTGGTAGGGTTTGTAGATAATATAATGATTGGTCAATTAGGTAAAGCCTCACTAGCTGCTGTGTCTTTAGGCAATACATTAGTCTTTTTTGCTTTGTTTTTAGGAATAGGCTTCAGTTTCGCAATAACACCTTTAATTGCAGAAGCTGATGGTGAAAATGATCCTGTTAAGGGTCGTTTTTACTTTCAACATGGTCTTGTGATGTGTGCTATAAATGGCGTTATTTTATTTGCACTATTATTAATAGCGAAACCCATTTTATATCATCTTGATCAACCCACTGAAGTTGTAGAGCTTGCTATTCCATATCTCAATATTGTGGCTTTTTCTATGATACCACTTATGATATTTCAGGGTTTTAAACAGTTTGCCGATGGTCTTTCGTTAACTAAATACGCCATGTATGCTACAATATTGGCTAATCTTATTAATGTGTTTTTTAATTATGTATTAATTTACGGTAAATGGGGTTTTCCAAGATTAGAGCTTGAAGGTGCAGCCATAGGCACCTTAATTTCTAGAGTTTTTATGCTAATTTTAATCTTTTATATACTCAAAAATAGACCAAAGCTAACTTCTTATTTTGTACTTATTAAACGTTCGTTAAGTAAAAAAGTGTTTAAGCGCTTAATTAATTTGGGTTTCCCTACGGCTTTACAAATGCTCTTTGAAGGTGGTATATTTACAGCATCGGTGATTTTAGCAGGCACATTAGGAACTGAAGCGCAAGCTGCCAATCAAATTGCACTAAACTTAGTTTCTATGACTTTTATGATTGCGGTTGGTCTTGGCGTAACTGCTACCATTCGAGTGGCAAATCAAAAAGGTAAGCGCGATTATTTCAATTTGCGGCGCATAGCTAATTCTATTTTTTTACAAACGTTTATAATTGCCAGTGTTTTTACACTTGGATTTATAAGCTTAAAAACGGTTTTACCTACGTTTTATATTGATAATACAGAGGTGATAAGCTTGGCTGCTCAACTTTTAGTCATTGCTGCTATTTTTCAGCTTAGCGATGGCTTGCAAGTTGCATTTTTAGGAGCTTTGAGAGGTTTACAAGATGTTAAAATACCAACCCTTATCTGTTTTGTGGCTTATTGGTTAATTGGGTTTCCTATTTCTTTTTTTCTAGGAAGTTCGGAGCATTACTCAAGCACAGGGATTTGGTTAGGTTTGCTGGCAGGATTAACATCTTCAGCCATAATGTTATATATTCGCTTTAACTATTTAACTAACTCCGCTAGAGGAAAATTTACACAGTTTTATGAAATTACCTAGATTTATATTAGGCGACAATACCGACTTTAAAGATTCTATTTTTATTGTTCATACTGAATTCCCACGATTTATTATTGATCTTAAAGATGACCAAATTGAATGGTTTGAAGATATTAATGTTGAAAACGAAGAGGAATTTATAGAAGAAACCAATAATTTAATTAAGGAAGCCTCAGATTTTTATGACCGTGAGGTAAAACGCTATCAAGATTAATGTTTATGGAAACACTTATCGAATTAGATGAGCAGTTATTTTTATATCTAAATACACTAGGTTCAAGAACCTGGGACTGGTTTTGGATTTTTATAACTGAAAAAGAATCGTCATTTCCTTTATATGCTATTCTATTGTTTTTATGTTACCGCCAATTTGGTTTGAAAGGTTTACTTTCTATCATCGTAACCGTGGCTTTAATGATAACATGCACAGACCAACTCTCCAATTTATTTAAAGATAGTTTTATGCGTCCACGGCCTTGTAATGAAGATTTTATGGCTCAAGGACGATTTGTAGCTAAACGTTGTGGTAATTTTGGGTTTTTTTCTGGGCATGCTATTAGTTCATTTGCAGTGGCCTTTTTTATAGGTAATCTATTAAAACCTTATTATAAATATATATTCATAGCTTTAGTAGTTTGGTGTATTTTTATAACCTATTCTAGAATTTATGTTGGTGTTCACTACCCTTTAGATATAATAGTTGGTGCAGGATTTGGTACTGTTATTGGCACCCTTTTTTATAAGCTTAATTTTTGGTTTCAGACTACCTATTTAAACCGAACTAGCCCTTCTTAATAGATTGATACTGTTTAAGTAGTTTGTTAGCAGCTTCAAAAGCGGTAGTTTGGTTGTTTTCAATCCGTTTAAGCTCTATTTTTAGAGCTGCTTTTAGCTCTGAATGGTTATAAAAATCTTGTCTTAAATTTTCTTCAATGGTTTGGTGTAACCAGTATTTGTTTTGGTAGAGCCGGTTTTGCTCGAAGTAACCGTTTTGCTTGGTATGATCCAAAAATTTCGATATTAAATGCCAAACTTCAGCAATCCCTTTTTTATGTAATGCACTTGTTAAAAGTACTTTTGGGGTCCACTTATTATCTTTTGGCGGATACATGTGCAATGCACGGTTAAATTCAACTTTGGCTGATTTTGCGGCATCAATGTTTTGGCCATCAGCTTTATTGATAACAATGGCATCGGCCATTTCAATAATACCACGTTTAATACCTTGTAATTCGTCTCCTGCACCTGCGAGCTTCAATAATAAGAAAAAATCGGTCATGCTATGGACAGCAATTTCACTTTGGCCAACGCCAACCGTTTCAATTAATATCACATCATAACCTGCAGCTTCACATAAAATAATACTTTCACGTGTTTTACGGGCAACACCACCTAGGGAACTTCCAGATGCTGTTGGACGTATAAATGCGTGAGGTGATTGTACCAAACGCTCCATACGAGTTTTGTCTCCTAAAATACTGCCGCCAGAGACTGAGCTTGAAGGATCTACTGCTAAGACAGCTACCTTATACCCTTGTTCTGTAAGTGATAGTCCAAAACTTTCAATAAAGGTACTTTTGCCCACACCCGGAACGCCGGTAATACCAATCCGAATAGATTTACCTGCATGTGGTAAGCAACTGTTAATCAATTTTTGAACATTTTCTTTATGACGTTTATGTTGACTTTCTATTAAAGTAATCGCTCGACTTAGGGCTGTAGCATTACCTTGACGTAATTGTTGACTTATTTTAGAAATATCTATCTTTTTTCGACGTAACTCTTTAATCCGTTCAGCCGATGACGAACTCAAATGAGGTTGAGAAGAATTTCCAACTTCTTCTAAAGCAGAGTGATGTTTATTTGGCGTTTTCAATGACTGAAGTTTAATACAAATTTATGAATTCGTTTTTTTAATCTTCGAGTATCAGCCTTACATTTATACTAAAATTACATTTATGGAAACCTTATACACTGCAAAATCTACCGCCACAGGTGGTAGAAAAGGTCACGTAACAACAGAAGATGGCGTGATTGATATGAATTTAGAAATGCCTAAAGCTATGGGTGGAAGCGGCGAAAAGGGTGTTAATCCTGAACAGCTTTTTGGATCTGCTTTTGCTGCTTGTTTTGGTAGCGCGTTAGAAGCAGTTGCCTCTAAGCACGGTGAAAATCTAGGTGATTTTAGTGTGAATGCACACATTAGTATTGGAAAAACGGAAGAAGGAGATTTTCAGCTTGCTGCTGTTATTGACGGCTATTTGCCTGGGGTTAAGTCAGTAGAAACAGGTGAAACCTTAATGAACGAAGCTCATGTGATGTGTCCATTTTCTCGTGCAACTAGAGACAATATAGATGTGACATTAAATTTACTTTTAGACGAATAATACTTAATAGACTTCAATTATATTTGCCTCGAATATTCGGGGTTTTTTTTATGACTAAATTTGCAGATTTACTTTCGTCCTTAACCACATCTTTCACACCAATCGTGAATACAGGCTATAAGCAAAAGGATTATGGATTAATTGATTTGTCGGTTAAGCAACACATCCAGTTACAGGATCAACCTGTTGCTAACACGCAGACGTTTATCGACCAATTCTTGGCACGTCATCATAAGAAAGTGGCGTTTGGTGGTTACTTAGAACAGCGAAATTTGTATCAACAAAGTACACACTTCACAAGTGCTTCCAGAGATATACACATAGGATTGGATATTTGGTGTCCAACAAAAACTCAGGTTGTTTCTCCTTTAAATGGGCGTGTTTTTGCAATTAAAAATAATGATAGCTTAGGCAATTATGGCCCAACTATTATTTTAGAGCATCAGGAGCAATCTCAATTGTTTTATACCTTATATGGGCATTTAAGTGAAGACTCTTTAAACCAATATTCAGTTTATCAAGAGGTTAAAAAAGGAGATGTATTTGCAAAAATTGGTTCACCTGAGGTAAATGGTAATTATGCACCACATTTACATTTTCAACTTATTAAAGAATTAGATGGGTTTGTAGGTGATTATCCTGGTGTTGCTGCTCAAAGTGATATTGACTATTATAAAAAAAATTGCCCAGACCCTAACTTATTATTGAAGATCCTTTAAAAAAACAAGCTATTCATTACATTTGTATCATAAATTGAACTATGTTGAATCTAAATATTACTAGCGAGACAGCGCGATTAAAAGCTGTGGTTTTGGGTATTGCAACCTCTAATGGAGCAACACCAACATTAGATCAAGCTTATGATCCTAAGTCTAAAGAGCATATCATGAGAGGCACTTATCCTTTAGAGTCTGATATGATTAATGAAATAGAAGAAGTTGCTAAGGTCTTAGAAAAGTACCAAGTAAAAGTGTATAGGCCACATTGCATTCAAAACTATAATCAAATTTTTTCCAGAGATATTGGCTTTGTGATTGAAGATAAATTCATAAAAGCAAACATCTTACCAGACCGCGACCAAGAGATTGAAGCTATACAATACATTCTTGATCAAATTCCTGATGAAAACATTATTATTTTACCTCATGATTGTCATGTTGAAGGAGGTGATGTGATGCCTCATAACAACTATATTTTTATAGGTACCTATTCGGCAGCAGATTACCCAAATTATATCACAGCAAGAACAAATAACTTAGCTGTTGAAGCTTTACAACGCTTATTTCCCCATAAACAAGTCAAGGCTTTTGATTTAAGGAAAGACAACCATAATCCAAAGGAAAATGCTTTGCATTTAGACTGCTGTTTTCAGCCAGTGGGATCAAACTATGCGATCATTCATAAAAACGGTTTTTTAAATGAAGCTGATTATAACTGGTTGGTCAATTATTTTGGTGAAGAAAATGTGTTTGAAATAGACAAAGATGAAATGTATGATATGACCAGTAATATTTTTTCTATCGCTGAAGATCTTGTTATATCTGACGCTAGTTTTACCAGATTAAATAATTGGTTAGAAAACCGTGGTATAAAAGTTGAAACGGTGAATTATAGAGAAATAGCAAAACAAGAAGGTTTGTTACGCTGCTCAACCTTACCCCTAATACGCGAATAATGAGTTTACAAATTACAAATACAGTTTTAATGATTAGGCCAGTTAACTTCAGGATGAATGAAGAAACAGCCGTTAATAACTATTTTCAGAAAAACACCCAAGACCTTCAAAATACAGTTAATAAAAAGGCTCAAGACGAGTTTGACGCTTTTGCGACTAAATTAAAGACAGCAGGAATTCATGTGATTATCTTGGATGATATCATGGAGCAAGACACACCAGATTCTATTTTTCCGAATAATTGGATTTCATTTCATGCTAATGCTGATATTGCATTGTACCCCATGTTTGCAGAAAATAGAAGACGCGAACGCCGTACTGATATTTTAGAACAAATTGAGTCTCAGGGCTTCGTGATCAAAAATGTGGTCGATTACACATCGGCAGAAGACGAAGCTATTTATTTAGAAGGCACGGGAAGTCTTATTTTAGATCGCGAGCACCGCAAAGCTTATTGTGCGATTTCTCCTCGTGCAGAAGAAGATTTATTGATTGAATTTTGTGAAGACTTCGAATTCACTCCAGTTATTTTTCAGGCTAACCAAACTGTAGATAATCAACGCTTACCTATTTACCACACAAATGTCATGATGTGCATAGGCGATAAATTTGCCGTTATATGTCTGGATAGTATAGATAATCCCAAAGAACGAAAAGCTGTTGTGAGCAGTTTAAAACAAGATGGTAAAGAAATTATAGCTATATCTGAAGTTCAAATGCATCAGTTTGCTGGAAATATGCTTCAATTAGCCTCAACAAATGGTTCGTCTTATTTAATTATGAGTGAGACTGCTCGGAAAAGCTTAACATCATCACAAGTAAAAACAATAGAAAAGTACACCACCATACTTTCGTCTGATTTAGAGACTATTGAAACACATGGCGGTGGAAGTGCACGATGTATGCTAGCTGAGGTATTTAACCCAAAGAAATAAATAAAAAAGCGCTTGTTAGATGTAACAAGCGCTTTTTTAAAGTTTTATGTATGTTTAATTTGCAACTTCACTTGTAAATTTAATTCTGTATAAGCGAAGTTCTTCATCATCATAATCGCCTTCAAATTCTTCTAAGGCATCTTCAATACTATCAGATTCTGCATCTAAAAAATAATCATGTATTTCTTCTTGTTGATCATCATCTAGAACTTCATCAACCCAATAAGAGATGTTGAGTTTGGTACCGCTGAAAACGATAGCTTCCATTTCTTTGATAAATTGGTCCATCTCCATTCCTTTGGATTTAGCAATATCAGGTAGCGGTAATTTTCGATCTACGTTTTGAATAATATAAAGTTTATTTCCGCTTTTCGCACCGGTTGATTTAACGACTAAGTCATCTGGTCTAATAATATCATGATCTTCAACATAAGATGTTATGAGATCTATAAATTCTTTACCGTATTTCTTAGCTTTTCCTTCACCTACCCCGTGAATATTTGTTAATTCTTCAATTGTAATAGGATACTTCAGAGCCATATCTTCAATGGATGGATCTTGAAAAACCACAAATGGAGGTACATATTTTTTTCGAGCAACTTTTTTTCTTAAGTCTTTTAATTGTTTAAGTAGTTTTTCGTCACTACCCCCTGATTTTTTTGGAGCTGAGGTTTCGTTATCAAAATAAGTATGGTCCTCAGTCATCATAAATGAAGATGGGTTTTTTAAAAAGTCATGGCCTTTTTCTGTCATTTTCACAACACCGTAAGACTCAATGTCTTTGCGCAGCATACCATCAACAATTACTTGACGCAATAGCGCCATCCAGAAGTCCTTACTTTTAGCTTTACCTTTTCCAAAAACTTCTTGCTGGTCTGTTTTATGAGACTTAATTAATGCATTAGTTTGACCAATTAAGGTTTGTACAACGTCTTTAGGTTTGTAAATACCGCCAGTAGCAACAATTGTTGTGAGTAGTATTGTAACATCGTCTTTCGCTTCTATTTTGGTTTTAGGAAAGCGAACATTGTCGTCCATATCGCCACCATCTCCAGTTGCATTGTCAAAATCTTCGCCAAAGTAGTGAAGAATAAATTTACGCCTAGAGATAGAGCTTTCAGCAAAAGCGACTACTTCTTGGAGTAGGGCATGACCAATTTCTTGTTCAGCAACAGGCTTACCGCTCATAAACTTTTCTAACTTTTCTATATCTTTATAGTTATAGAAGGCTAAACAGTGTCCTTCACCTCCGTCACGTCCTGCACGACCAGTTTCTTGGTAATAACTTTCAATACTTTTGGGGATGTCGTTATGGATTACAAATCGAACATCTGGTTTGTCTATTCCCATGCCAAAGGCAATCGTGGCTACTACAACATCTATATCTTCCATTAAAAACATATCTTGATGTTTACTTCGCGTTTTAGCATCTAAGCCAGCATGATAGGGGATAGCTTTTACGCCGTTAACTTGTAGGGTTTGTGCTAATTCTTCTACTCGTTTTCTACTCAAACAATAAATAATACCACTTTTACCTTCACTTTGTTTTACAAACTTGATAATCTCTGAGTCAACTTGAGTTGTCTTTGGTCTAATTTCATAGTATAAATTAGGCCTGTTAAACGAAGCTTTAAACGTTTCAGCATCTGTAATCCCTAAGTTTTTAAGAATGTCTTCTTGTACTTTTGGTGTCGCTGTCGCCGTGAGCCCAATAATTGGAATGTTATCGCCAATTCGGCCAATAATTTTTTTTAGGTTTCTGTATTCGGGTCTAAAGTCGTGCCCCCATTCAGAAATGCAATGGGCTTCATCTATGGCTAAAAATGAAATTTTTTGAGATTTCAGGAAATCAACATACTCCTCTTTAGTAAGTGATTCAGGAGCTACGTATAATAACTTTGTGATTCCTTCAGAAATATCAGTTTTCACCTGCTTAACCTGCGTTTTATTAAGTGATGAGTTGAGCACGTGTGCAATACCAGGGTTTTCTGAAATACCGCGTAATGCATCAACCTGATTCTTCATTAATGCGATTAAAGGCGATACCACAATAGCTGTTCCTTCTTTAATTAGTGCTGGGAGTTGGTAGCAGAGTGATTTTCCGCCACCTGTAGGCATAATTACAAATGTATTGTTGTTATTTAAAATACTCGTAATAACATCTTCTTGTAAGCCTTTGAATTTATTAAAGCCAAAATATTTTTTTAGCTCTTGGTGTAAATTGTAGTGTGCCAATTTAAAATATAATATTATGTTTTATTTACCTTTGCATCTTTAAATATACGTAATATATTCGTTTTAACAAACGAGCTATAAAATATAAGAAATGCCTCAATCAAATATACAAACTTTGGCTAAAGAAACAATTCAACTTCAAGCGAATGCTATAGAAAAACTCGTTGATTATATTGATGAAGATTTTGAACAGGCTGTTGAATTAATTTACAATTCTAAAGGCCGTGTTGTAATAACAGGCATTGGGAAAAGTGCTATAATCGCGAATAAGATTGTAGCGACCATGAATTCAACTGGAACACCAGCTATTTTCATGCATGCTGCTGATGCTATCCATGGTGATTTAGGTAATATTCAATCTGATGATGTGGTGATTTGTATTTCAAAAAGTGGTAATACCCCTGAGATTAAAGTACTGGTCCCATTATTAAAAAACTTTAAAAATCAATTGATCGCGTTAACGGGTAATAAAGAATCCTTTTTGGGAAAGCAGGCTAATTACGTACTTAATTGCCACGTGTCTAAAGAGGCTTGCCCAAATAATCTTGCCCCAACAACAAGCACGACAGCCCAATTGGTTCTAGGAGATGCTTTAGCGGTATCTTTGCTTAAGCTTCGAGGTTTTACAAGTCAAGACTTTGCTAAGTATCATCCTGGTGGTGCACTAGGTAAAGCTTTATATTTGAGAGTAAGTGATATAACCTCTCAAAATGAAATGCCTAAAGTGGCATCCAATGCTTCTATTACTGATGTTATTATTGAAATATCTGAAAAAATGCTGGGTGTGACAGCGGTTATGGAAGGTGCAAATTTAATTGGTGTGATTACAGATGGTGACTTAAGGCGTATGCTTAAAAACAACAATGAAATTGGCCATTTAACAGCCAAAGATATTATGACTTTATCGCCTAAAACTATTGAAAATGATGCATTGGCTGTGGAAGCGATGAAAGTGTTAGAGTCTAATGATATTTCTCAAATCATAGCCCTGGATCATGGTAAGTATGCAGGCGTTGTTCATATTCATAACTTAGTGAAAGAAGGCATACTGTAGATGGCAAAAACAAAACGAAAAGACTCAAAAAACATGTCATTTTTAGACCATCTTGAAGATTTAAGATGGCATTTAGTACGCTCAGTGTTAGGGATTTTAATAGGCGCTACTGTGGCTTTTGTGTTTAAAAATTTCATTTTTGATGTTATTATTTTTGGGCCTAAACGCGTTGATTTTTTTACCTATCGTGTGCTTTGCGATATTGCAGGTTTTTTAGGCTTTGAACAAAGTTTCTGTTACGAAGAGTTGCCTTTTAGAATTCAAAGTAGAACCATGGCCGGTCAATTTAGTGCCCATATCTGGACTTCTATTACAGCTGGTTTTATTGTTGCTTTTCCTTATGTGATTTATCAATTTTGGTCTTTTATAAAACCTGCACTTCACCAAAATGAGCAAAAAAATGCACGTTTATTTATAATTACGTCTTCATTTTTGTTTTTCTTAGGTGTTGTTTTTGGCTATTATGTTATCACTCCATTGTCTATAAATTTTTTAGGATCTTACACGGTAAGTGAACAGGTTTTTAATGATTTTGATTTAAGTAGTTATATTGGCTTGCTTCGGGCTTCAGTATTAGCTAGTGGTTTGATTTTTGAACTTCCAATTATTATTTATTTCCTCACAAAACTTGGTCTAGTGACCCCTCAATTCTTAAAAACAAATCGTAAATATGCATTGGTATTTATCTTGATAATTTCAGCAGTCATAACGCCTCCAGATATCGCTAGCCAGGTAATCGTTGCTATACCAGTGTTAATACTCTATGAAATTAGCATATATATTTCTAAAATTGTTTTGAGAAAACAAGAAAAGCAATCCCGTAAAACATCCTAAAATTTAAATAAATGATTGATTTGGTAGATGAGTTTGATGCTTACAGAGCAAAAATGAACGATAAAATTTTGAAAGACAATAATAAAGTCTTGAAAAGAATTTTTAACTTAGATACTAACTCCTTTGCTGAAGGTGCATTAGATAAAAATACAAAAGAACTTTTAGGCTTAGTCGCTTCGTTGGTTTTGCGTTGTGATGATTGTGTGAAATATCATCTAGAATCGACTTATAAGGCGGGTTTTACAAAGGAACAAGTTGTTGAAGCTTTGAGTATTGGCACCTTAGTAGGAGGTACAATTGTCATTCCCCATCTTCGTCGTGCTTATGAGTATTGGGATGCCATAGAAGCTAAATTAGGTGAAAAATAAATTATTTATGAAACGTTTATTACCCTTAATTTTAAGATTTATCGCTTATGCGCTTTCATTGGTTTCTATTTCATTGATTATGCGTCAAGATTTCAAAGATGCCCAAGTTCTTGAAGATTCTGGAATAGAGATCGCTCAAGAAAGCTTATTGGTTTTATCTATTTTAATTTTACTTTTTTCAGGTAAGAAATGGCAGTTGCTTAGAATCTTTAATCTTGCTTTAGCTGGCGTTTTAAGTGTTCATTTTGTGCGTGAGTTCGATTTTTGGCTTAATTATAATTTATTTGATAAGGCTTGGCAGTTGATTGCAGGTGTGCTTGTAATTATTACACTTGCTTACATGTTTAAAAATTTTAAACAGCTTATAGTTGAAATAGTCGAGGTCTCTAAAACTTATGCCTTTGCCATTTTTTTGGTCGGGTTTACTATGCTTCATGTGTTCTCTCGACTTTTTGGAAGTAAAAGTTTGTGGAATTATATCTTAGAGCCAATACATTCTAACTATGAGAGTTTAGTTGGTGTTGAAAACACGGTTAGCCTTGAAGATTTTGTTTGGCCCATTAAAACAGCAGCTCAAGAAAGTATTGAATTACTAGCTTATACCATTATGTTTATAGGGGTTGTTGAATTGCTAGTCTATGTTAAAAATAAAAATTAGTAACTGATAAAAATCGTTTATGTCTAAAGATATTTCAACCTTGAGAGCGCAAAATTTAGTTAAAACCTATAAAGGCGTTAATGTTGTAAAAGGCGTTTCTTTAGAAGTTAGTCAAGGAGAAATTGTAGGTTTATTAGGTCCTAATGGTGCAGGAAAAACCACATCGTTTTACATGATTGTTGGTTTAATAAAGCCTAATGGAGGTCAAATTTTTCTAAATGATACTAACATAACTAAATTTCCCATGTATAAACGAGCTCAAAATGGTATTGGCTATTTAGCTCAAGAAGCTTCTATTTTTAGAAAATTGAGTATCGAAGACAATATTATGAGTGTTTTACAACTCACTAAATATAATAAGCAAGAACGTGAAGCTAAGATGGAAAGCTTGATTGATGAATTTGGACTTAATCATATTAGAACTAATCGAGGAGACTTGCTATCTGGTGGTGAACGTCGTAGAACTGAAATTGCTCGTGCATTAGCTACCGATCCTAAGTTTATTTTGCTAGATGAGCCTTTTGCAGGTGTTGATCCAGTTGCTGTG
>CBFHKB010000013.1:0-26280 GCA_965656295.1 Psychroflexus sp. | reverse complement strand
AAACGCATATTCTACTTGAAGAGAGGCTAATTGATTAGAATTATTTAATTCGTGGGCTGTGTTAGCATAGCGTTCTAAAAAATTAGTGTACTTACCTATAAAATCGCCCTCTAATAAAATGTAAAATAAGTCTAAGTTAATTTTGTTGGCAAGTACTTGATGTCCAGACTTTAAATGTAATTTCTGTGCCCGTTGAAAGTAGTTTACAGCTAGATCATATTCTACATTTTGATCATGTAATTCAGCTAAAATATTATAATAGTAGGCCTTCTGAGATATATTTAAAGTCGTTGTATCTATACGCGACAAACTTTTGAATCCTTGGCCAAGTTGGGCATGAAACGTAAAGTAGTTTGCTTTGGTAAGCAAAAGGTCAGGACCTGTTAAAGTGCCTGATTTAATCAAACTATCAATTTTTTGAGATTCACCTCGCTCAAAATATCTGTCAATTTCTTTAGTTTGTGAAAATCCTTGACAAAATAGAACAATTAGAAGAAAAGTCGTAATTATAAATCTCATACTAGCTCACATTAGTAATGCCATCACCAATATATAAATAATTGCTGATTAATGGAGTATAAATTTCATTAAAAACAAGACAATCAAAAACACGAAAAAGGCAATAATAATCGCATAAGATCCCTTATAATGCTGTTGTCTTAATTTTTTATCGCGCTGGTAACTAAAATAAACTGCAATCACAAAAGTGATAAAAAAAAGGACGGCAAAAATTAGTTGACCTGTCGTAAACATAAAACTGTATTTTTACACAAAAATACACCTAAAAATGATTAAAAAACCGCTTAACGACGTAAAAAAATTCCATAAAGCTTTTGGCTTAACTATTAATGAATTACCTAAAGCAAGTCTAGGTCACCAAACTAACTTACTTCGATATAAACTCATGCAAGAAGAAAATGAAGAATACTTAGAAGCTGCTCAAAATAACGATCTTGTTGAAGTTGCAGATGCTTTAGGCGACATGCTTTATATTTTATGCGGGACCATGATTTCTCATGGGATGCAAGATAAAATCGAATTAGTATTCGACGAAATACAAAATTCCAACATGAGTAAATTAGGCGATGATGGCCAGCCTATTTATCGTGAAGATGGAAAAGTATTAAAAGGCCCAAATTACTTTAAGCCAAATCTTAAACAGTTTTTCGAAGATTAAAACAAACCGTTAATCTCGCCATCAATTCTATTAATAATATCACCTAAATCTTCTGGATTACCAACAAAATCAAGGTTATCAACATCAATAACAAGTAGTTTACCTTTGTCGTAACCTTCGATCCAAGCTTCGTAGCGCTCATTAAGTCTATTTAGGTAATCTATAGATATCGAGTTTTCATAGTCTCTGCCGCGTTTTTGAATTTGCTTGACCAAATTTGGAACTGTACTTCTCAAATAAATAAGTAAATCTGGTGCTTTGGTGACGGATTCCATCAACTCGAAAAGCGAACTATAATTATTATAGTCACGATTGGTCATTAAACTCATCGAATGCAAGTTGGGCGCAAAGATATGGGCATCTTCATAAATGGTACGGTCTTGAATTACATCCTTACCACTTTCACGAATATCAAGTATTTGTCTAAATCGAGAGTTTAAAAAATAGATTTGCAGATTAAACGACCAACGCTTCATATCATTATAAAAATCCTCTAAATAAGGATTCTCAAGGACATCTTCAAATTCAGGCTCCCAGTCAAAATGTTTAGCTAAAAGTTGAGTTAAGGTGGTTTTTCCGGCGCCAATATTACCAGCTATTGCTACGTGCATAAATCGGGATTTTAATCAGTAATCTGATACGTTTTTAATTTTTTTCCGTCGTAAATATAGAAGTTTTCGTCATTCAAAAACACATCTTGATAAGGAATATTTGTGAAATCAATACGGGAACTAAGTTTGGTTTCTATATTAAATACTTTAAAGTCTTTAGCCTCACCGTACAGTAAATGAGGATACGAAAATGACAATACACTAATAGGCTGTTCTAAATTTAATTGAAACACTAAATTACCATAAACATTGTGTGCATAAATAGATGTTGCTGTGGCATAAAAAAAGTAATTGTAAGCATTCGCATAATTAGTGATAGATGGTTTTAAAGGTAAGGAAGAGTTTACAATTGCTCGCTGTTTATAATCGAATTGATGAAGCACTTGACCATTCATATCAACCACCCAAAACTGTTGTGCACGGGAACTGGCTACCATTGTGGTAGTCATAGTTTGTTGAAGTTGACTAAAGTTAACACGCTCAAGTTCGTTTAGCCGATTATCTAAGACAATTGCCGTATTAGCAGTTTCGTAATAAAGCGTAATTTTCAAAGGGTTAGTAAGATCTACTCGTGTTAACTCGCCTAAGGCAAAAGCTTGAAATTGCTGTGTAGGTGGTTGCTCTTTCTGGGCTTTATAGAGTACATTATTTGTGAGGTAATAAATATAACCAAATTGATCTACACCTATAAAACGGTCAAAACTTAGATCAACTTCACCTGTTAACTGAAGTTGCTTAACGTCTTGCGTATGGCCCAAAAAAGAACTAAAACAAAAAAATAAAGTAAACGCTAAAGTTGGTAGGGCATTCATATAGCTTCTTATTTACGTTTAAGTTGTAATGGACTTTCGAAGAAATTTGAATCGTTGATATGCGTCTCAAAAAATTGCAACAATTCTTCTGCCGAGTCAAAATCACTATCAACTAAATCATCATTGACTTCAAAGTAAGTAAGCGTATCATCCTTAACTTCAACTTTGTAAAAGCTGTAAGTCACATTACCCTCCAATTCGTATAGCAGGTTTAAGATCAGATGTCCTTTTATGGTTGATGCAAATGCCATAACGGGCTTATCTTCTTTACCATTTGTGATATAGATTAGACGATAAGTTGTCTTATCAACTCCTTCAATCTTCAGCACATCACCGTTTTTATCTTGCCAAGCTCCTAAAAACTCAGTTTGTATGTCGGTGTCGCGAGGTAAACTAAATTGAGATTCGAGCGTACAACCTAACAGGAACAAACTAAGTACTATAACACCTATTTTTTTCATGATTTGAAATTATAGTGAGACTACATATATGTAGTCATTAAGCAATCAAGCTCATCGGTGATGATATGAAACAACAAACCAAAAGCTAGTAATTTCAGTTTATAACTTTGAACTATTAAAAATACAAAAATATAAACACTAAAAGCGATAACAGAATGAAAAGTATGAAACCCAACACTACAGCGATTGGGATCAAAAATAGGAACAGCCCATAAATGATCTATATCTACAAGCATACTGCTTAATAAAATAAAATAAGCCCAGCCGAAACTAAGGTGCTTTGTTTTAAACTGGTGGGCAAACCAAGCGATCACCACAAAATGCAATGAGTAATGAATGAAGCTTTGAAGCATATTAATAAGTTTTAAACATAACAGGTGGCCTTACCATTGCATTGTGTATTTTTGCAATTTAAAGCACAAATTTATGGATAAGTTAATTGCACCTTCAATTTTAGCAGCAGATTTTGGAAATTTACAACGCGACGTAGAACTGGTTAATCAAAGCCAAGCCGATTGGTTTCATATTGATATTATGGACGGTGTCTTTGTTCCTAACATCTCTTTTGGGATGCCTGTTTTAAAAGCGATTACAAAACATGCACAAAAGTTTATTGATGTGCATTTAATGATTGTAGATCCAGATCGCTACATTACTACCTTTGCCGATTTAGGCGCAAATATGCTTACTGTACATTATGAAGCTTGTACCCACCTTCATCGCACGTTACAAGCAATAAAGGCTAATGGCATGCAGGCTGGTGTGGCCATAAATCCGCATACTAATGTAGATTTACTTCGCGATACGATTACTGATATCGATTTGGTATGTGTTATGAGTGTAAACCCAGGTTTTGGTGGTCAAAGTTTTATTGAAAATACCTATGAAAAAGTAAAGCAATTAAAACAACTCATCAAGGATAAAGGTGCACCAACCAAAATTGAAATTGATGGCGGTGTGACTAATAAAAATGCTAAAGAATTAATAAGATGCGGTGCCGATGTACTTGTAGCTGGTAGCTTTGTATTTAAATCTAACAACCCAACCCAAACCATTGCAGATTTAAAAACACTTGTAAACTAAATTTTATGACATACGATGTACTGATTGTTGGTGGCGGACCTATTGGCATTGCCTGCGCTTTAGAAGCTAAAAAGAAAAACTTATCTTACATCATTATCGAAAAAGGAACCTTGGTAAACTCGCTTTACCATTATCCTGAGAATATGACCTTTTTTTCAACCTCAGAAAAACTAGAACTGGACCATATTCCTTTTATCAGTAAAAATCCAAAACCTAGTAAACAAGAAGCTTTAGAATATTACCGTCGTGTGGCAACTTCTAATCAAGTTAACATACGACTATTCGAGCAGGTCAACGCCGTCAATAAACATGATGAATTTATTGAAGTCACAACATCAAAAGGGACATACACTGCACAAAATCTGGTAATAGCTACAGGATTTTACGATATCCCCAACAAACTGCAAGTTAAAGGCGAGGAGCTAGATAAAGTGCAACACTATTACAAAGACCCTCACTTTTATGCTATGCAAAACGTGGTCGTGGTTGGGGCAAGCAATTCCGCGGTTGATGCTGCTTTAGAAATTTACCGAAAAGGTGGTCACGTTACCATGATTGTTCGTGGCAAAGAAATTGGCGAACGCGTTAAGTACTGGGTAAGGCCAGATATTATAAACCGTATTGAAGAAGGAAGTATTAAAGCATACTTTAATTCTAAGATTACTGAAATTACACCGACCGAAGTTTATTTTAAAGACCACAAAGGAAAAGATTATAGTATTGCTAACGATTATGTTTTGGCGCTTACAGGATATAAACCCAATTTTAAGTTTTTAAAACAACTAGGAATTCAAGTTGAAGCCTCCAACCAAAACATACCTAATTACAACCCTCAAACCATGGAAACGAATGTAGACCACATCTATTTAGCTGGAGTAATTTGTGGTGGCATGGAAACCCATAAGTGGTTTATTGAAAATTCAAGAGTTCATGCAGCGATGATCATGGAGAATATTAAAAATTAAGCTAAAATTTCGGTATTTATATCATTCTCAGTTTACAATTTGTAATTTGAGTAATGGATTTTAAAACAATAAGCCAATATTTTTTATTTGATAGCTTTAAAGAAAAGTTAGAAAACACTGTAGTTTATATTGCTATTGCTGCATTTTTAATTCACCTTATTTTTATTGCCCTGGTCGATTTAGAAATTATAAGTTCTGGTAGCCTACAAGATTTATTTATCAACCCACTATCAGCAATTTACACACCATTTTCAATTATCTTAATCTATGAGGTTTACCTCTTGGTTTTTTATATCCCTAAGTCTATCACCAATTATATCGGTAAACAATATGAAATTATCACCTTAATCTTAATCAGAAAAATATTTTACGATTTATCGAAACTAGAATTTTCTTCACAATGGTTTTCGATTAATGGCGATTTAGAATTTTCGGTTGATATTTTGGCAACCTTAATCTTATTTGTTCTCATTTTAGTGTTTTATAAGATTAACAACCAACTAAAGTCTAAACCAAAAACAGTAGATTCAAAAACCAAAATATACATCAACATTAAACGAACTTTAGCAAGCATATTAGTCCCAATAATTGCTATGATTGCAGTGTATTCGTTTGTAAATTGGTTTAATGGGATTAATATTGAGCCCAGTCAAATTTCAAAAAGTATCAAATCAGTCAACAATGTGTTTTTTGACGAATTTTTTACAATTCTAATCATTATTGATGTTTTACTCCTGCTGTTTTCATTTCTACAAACCGATGAGTTTAGCCGTGTCATAAGAAACTCAGGATTTATTATTTCTACTATTTTAATCAAGCTATCCTTTTCGGCCAGTGGTATTCTAAACGCCATTTTAATAGTCGTTGCGGTTAGTTTTGGCGTCTTAATCTTATTGATTTACAAACAATACCAAAAACGATTAATTTAATAATTTGTACCTTTAAAAAAAACAAACTTTATCAAATATGCTTGATTTTATAATTATTGGTGCTGCACAAGCGGGACTGGCAATGGCTTACGAACTCAAACAACAAGGATTTAATTTCATTATATTAGATAAAGAAGAAGAAATTGGTGCTTCTTGGCTTAATCGGTGGGACTCTTTAACTTTATTTACACCTACCGAATTTAACCATTTAAAAGGTTTAGAATTTCCTGCTGAAGATGGAAATTACCCTAGCAAATACGATGTTGCAAATTACTTTAAACGCTATGTTAAGCACTTTAAACTTCCGGTTAAACTAAACACCTTGGTTGAATCTATTGAAAAAAAAGAAAATCACTTTAGCGTTAAACACAACACAGGACACTTAACCTCAAAAAATGTAATTGTTGCAACAGGTCCTTTTCATGTTCCCTTCACACCAGCATTTCACAAAGCGCTTAAACCCAGTATTTTTCAGATACATAGCAATTATTATAAAAACCCTTCGCAACTCAACGATGGAAATGTATTAGTGGTTGGCGATGGGGATTCTGGTTATCAAATTCTAGATGAGATTTCTTCATCTCGTCATGACAAGGTCTATTTTTCTGGCGATACATCAGTTAAAAGTTTACCACAAGAAATACTTGGAAAAACACTGTGGTGGTGGTTTACAAAAACAGGCTATTTACATATTCCAAAACATACTTGGTTAGGTAAAAGAGTGAGTCAATCTCGGCAACCTGTTATCGGTACCAACGTTAAAGAAATTTTAAATCGGGATAATGTGATTCCTGTAGGATACACATTAAATGCTGAGAATACTACCATTTTCACCAAAAAAGAAACACTTAAAAATGTGAAAAACATAGTTTGGGCGACTGGATACAAACCCAATTTTAAGTGGATTAAAGGTTTGGAGTTAGACCAAGACGCTTATCCTGTTCACGACAGAGGTGTAAGTTCTATGAAAGGTTTATATTTTGTAGGATTACCTTGGCTTCACACAAGGGCTTCAGCAACTTTAGGCGGCGTTAAAGATGATGCTAACCACATCGCAGAACATATTAAAAAGCACTACCAAAAAGAGCAGGCAAAAGCATTAGCTTAACCTACAGCTTTATTGTATAATGATTTTATAATACCGTCGGCTAAACCTATTTTAGGGACATGAATTGATCTCGCTCTACTCCATTTCATTGCCGAAAGGTAAATTTCAGCCGCTGGAATAATAACATCTGCCCGGTCTTGATTAAGATTTAACTGTGAAATACGTTCTTCATAAGTAAGAGACGTAAGTAATTGATAATAAGAGCTTAAATAGAGAAAAGAAAGAGTTTTACCTGGTTTTTTCCCACTTGATTTAAACATATTATTAATATTACCTCCAGAACCAATCATTTGTATACGATCTAACCCCTTGGTTTGCTGCTTAATCCAAACTTCAGCATCACGCCAAAGTTGATCGGTAACACCATTATTTAGTAATCGTACAGTCCCTATTTTAAACGATCGTGATGCACGAGTTTTACCTTGAACAAATAAGGTAAACTCCGTACTACCACCACCTACATCAACATACAAATAATTTTTATCTTCTTCTATTAAAGCATGCAAATCGGTTGCGGCTATAATACTAGCTTCATCTTTGCCATCAATAACTTCAATATCTATTCCTGATTCATTTTTTATCGTCTCCAACAAAGGTGTTCTATTGGTTGCATCACGCATAGCTGAAGTCGCACAAGCTCGGTAGGCTTCAACATGGTGACAATCCATTAAATAGCTAAAGGCCTTCATGGTTTTCAACATTCGCTGTTGATTGGTTTCGCTTATTATTCCTGTGGTAAAAACATCTTGTCCCAAACGAATAGGAACGCGAACTAAAGAGGTTTTTTTAAACGTAACTGGCTTGTCTTTAGGTTCGGTAATAGTTGAGATAAGCAAGCGTACAGCATTAGATCCAATATCTATAGCGGCGTATTTTCTAATTTTAAGCATCCTTAGACATATTTAAATAATAATCATAGGTTACAAATTGACTTCTGTATTGCTTGCTCTGGTCTGTTTTACGGTATGCGTTGGTATTTTGACGCGATAAATCTCTTGCTTTTACATTTTCTTCCCAACACAACTTAAAAGTTTCAATGAGTTCCTGTTTTATAGAATCACTATAAATGGGACACGTAACTTCAACACGATGATCTAAATTTCTAGTCATCCAATCTGCCGAAGAAATAAACACTTTTTCATCGCCCCCATTTTCAAAAATATAAAGACGGGAATGTTCTAAGAACTTATCTACAACACTAATAACTTCAATAGTTTCACTCAAGCCTTTAACTTGAGGTCTTAAACAACAAATACCTCTCACAATTAGTTTAATCTTAATTCCTGCTTGGCTTGCCTCATAAAGTTTATCTATCATTTCATAATCAGAAAGACTATTCATTTTTAAATAAATTCCTGATGGTTGACCAGCTTTGTGATTTTCAATTTCAGTATCAATCATAGCAACCAAAACCTCTCTTGTATAATGTGGAGAAACAATAAGGTGTTTATACTTCTTGATTTTATAATTAACTTGAAAGAAATCAAACACCTTTTTTATATCTTTTAAAATACCTTGATGCGATGTGAACAAGGTATAATCGGTATAAATCTTAGCTGTATTTTCATTGAAATTACCGGTACTTATAAAGCCATAACGCACGACCTTTTGTTCCTCTAAGCGCTCGATCACACAGGTTTTGGCGTGTACTTTTAGGCCTACTACACCAAAAATAAGCTGAATACCTTCGCGTTGCATCTTTTCAGCGTATTTAATATTATTAGCTTCATCAAATCGAGCTTGCAGTTCTATTGATACGGTAACATGTTTTCCATTTTTAGCAGCATTAATTAATGAGCTAGCGATATGAGAAACTTCAGCAAGACGATATATGGTAATCTTAATCGATTTTACTTGAGGGTCTAAAGCAGCTTCTCTTAAAAACTTAACCGTATATGAAAATGTGTGGTAGGGCGTGTATTGTAAAAAATCATTTTCCTTAAGCTTAGAGAGTAAGCTACCTTGTAACTTCATCCCTTTTATGGGTAAGGGCTCTATTTTATCGTATAGTAAATGCTTAGCACCTAAGTCTGGAAACTTCATATAATCTCGCCTGTTATGGTAACGGCCACCGGGAATTAAACTATCGGTATTATCTATACCCATTTTCTCCAACAAGAAATCTAAGGTATCTTGCTCAATATCTTTATCATATACAAACCGAACTGGATCTCCGTCAATTCGATCTTTAACACTATCAATAATTTTTTCGATATAACTTTTGCTTAAGTCGCTTTCCATCTCCAATTCAGCATCCCGCGTAATTTTTACCATATGAGCTGAAATAGACTCGTAATCAAAAATATTGAATAATACATTGAGGTTATACCGAATTAAATCGTCAAGTAACATGATATAATGTTTACCATCGTTAGAAGGTAATTCGACAAAACGATTAATATTAGTAGGAACTTCTATAAGTATGTAACGATTTTTAAGTTGGTCGTTTACATTTTGACGCATTTTAATAGCCAAATAAGCTTTTGAATCTTTAAGGTGAGGTATTTTTTCTACCTCATTAAGCATGATTGTAACTAAAGCTGGGCTTACATTTTCTAGAAAAAAGCTTTTTACAAATTTATGTTGTTCAGGCTGAACTTGTGTTTCATCAACAATGCAAATATCATGTAACTTAAGCTCGTCTTGGATATTACTCAATATTTCTAAACTTTCAGCTTGATGCTTGATTACTATTTGGGTAATTTCTTTTAAAAGCCGGCTGGCTTTAACGCCTCCAAAGACCTTTTTCCCGCCTTTGCCAGCCATATCTATTCGCTTAACAGTAGCATACCTTACTTTAAAGAATTCATCCAAGTTATTTGAAAAAATTCCTAAAAACCTTAAACGTTCTATAAGTGGTACTGTTTCATCGGCTGCTTCTTGAAGAACACGTTCATTAAACTGTAACCAACTAAGTTCTCTATTAATATACTTTTGCATTATTTTAAATATTTTGGAAATAGGTACAGTTGCGTTTTTCCTCCAAAAGCATCTGTCCAACTATGGATTTCGAAGTTAATTTGGACCAAACCTGTGGTCGGGATATTTGCAAAACTTTGATTTCCCATTTGGTTTGCTATTTCTGTTAGTGCAGGGTTATGACCAAATAGCATGAGGTGATCTATTTGATTGGAGGTTTCTTTAATAAATTTTAAAATTTCAAGCCCACTAAAGGTATAAAGCTCTTCTTTAGCTTCTAAAGTAGAAACTTTACTCCCAAGATATTTTGCAAACATTTGAGCTGTTGAAAAAGCACGGTTTGCACCACTACTAAAAGCAGTGTAGGTATGAATATTTCCATCTAGAAATGCTTTACTCACTAACTGAGCATCAAGTGTGGCTCTTTTTTTTAAGGGGCGTTCAAAATCTGATAAGTTGGGATATTCCCAAGATGATTTACCATGACGAACAAGTACAAGAGTTTTTAAATTCATGGTGCTAAACGATCTATTTTCCAATCGTAATTTTCTTGAAGTGTAAATAAAAATCGATCATGTAGTCGATTTGGACGTCCTTGCCAAAACTCGATACTAAGTGGTTTTACTAAAAATCCACCCCAATTTGCAGGTCTTGGAATTTCTTTATTTTTAAAGTTTTCTTCGAGCTCTTGTAAATTCTTTTCTAAATACTCACGGCTTTGAAGCACTTGACTTTGTGGCGAGACTATCGCACCTAACTGACTGCCTTTGGGACGTGATGAAAAATAATTATCGGATTGCTGTGCTGATAATTTTTCAGCCTTACCTTTAATAATAATTTGTCGTTCTAGACCAGGCCAAAAAAAAGATAAGCAGGTATGCGGGTTTTGAGCTAAAGCTTGACCCTTTTCACTTTCATAATTGGTATAAAATACAAAGCCATTCTCGTCATAAGACTTTAAAAGTACAACCCTAGATTTCGGAAAACCATCTGCTCCAATGGTAGAAATGGTCATTGCGTTAACTTCGTCTACAGAGTTTGAATCATTAGCTTCGTAAAACCATGTCCTAAATTGCTGCATGGGATTGGCATCTAGATTTTCTCGGGTTAACGAAGATTTGGTATATGACTTTCTATAATCATGTAAATTATCTTGCATATCAACTCAACTTTTATGGTTAAAAATAATGAATATAGATGGTTTAAATTCTAAAAAATCAATAAAAAAACTGAAGCTATTCAAATGTAAAACAAGTCCCGGATTGGGCTAGCTTGACCTGATCAAAAATAAGTTGTGCTTCTTGTTGATAAGCTTTAGTATTGCGATAACGCGCTGAAAAATGGCCTAAAATTAAATGTTTAACCTGAGCCTTGCGGGCAATAATCGCAGCCTGTTTAGCCGTTGAATGTTTAGTTGGACCGCATAAATCTTCATCTTGCTCTAAAAATGTAGATTCATGATATAAAACTTCAACATAACTTAACTGCTCTACCAAATCTGGTTTAAAGGCTGTATCGCTACAAAATGCATATGAATTTGGTGGCTTTGGTGCTTCAGTAACCCATTTATTTTTAACTAAAGTGCCATCTTCAGCAATAACATCTTTTCCTTTTTTCAAACGCTTGAAATAGGCTTGGTTTACCCCATAAGCTTCAGCTTGATCTATAAGTAGCTTGTGATCACGAGGTCGGCCACGAAATAAAAAACCATTGGTGTAAATACGGTGATCTAACGGGATAGTTTCCACTGTAAATTTATCGTGTTCTAAAATAAGTTCAGGCTGGGAGGTTGTTAATTCTTGAAAAATTATAGGATATGATAAGTAAGTTTTGGAAAGCTCTAACTGAACATTAATAAATTTCTTGATTCCTTTAGGACCAAAAATATGCATCGGTTTTTCACGCTTTAATAAGCCTAACGTTGATAAAAAACCAATTAAACCATAACAATGATCGCCATGTAAGTGAGAGATAAAAATATGATGTATTCGCGTAAATTTAATGCGTTGTTGTCTAAGTCGCACTTGGGTGCCTTCTCCACAATCAATCAAACAAAGCTCACCATTAAAATCTAAAACTTGCGAAGTAGGATGCAAATTAGCTTTTGGTGTTGCCGAGTGGCAACCTAAAATATGCAAGTGCATCATTTTAAAAGCCTAAATCACGTTCAATATTTTCCATCTCAATTAAGTCAAACGCTTCATGTAAGCTAGGTACAATAGCTAACTCTTCTGGGACCTGATCTACATTAATTTGTGGCGCTATAACCACGAGTGACCTTTTGTTAGACTTGTAGTGGTTAGAAAGTTTTAAAAACTCCAGCAAATCTTTGAGTTTAAGGTTTGAAGTAAAATCTGTTAAATTAATAACGAGATGCAATTTTGTCTCATTATAAGAACTTGTAATTTGTTGAACAATTTGAGATATAGATCCAAGTTCAGGAAGAATTTCAATGGCTTCTTTAGAAGGATGTTGATTAACTTTCATAAGTTTTGATTTTGGAGGCTAATAAGTAGAGAACAGCCATACGTATTGCTACGCCATTTTCAACTTGATTTAGAATAATTGAATGTTCAGAATCGGCAACATCACTGGTAATTTCTACGCCACGGTTAATGGGTCCTGGATGCATAATAGTTATGGGCGTATCGAGGCTATTTAATAGTTCTAAATTAACACCATATTGTTGAACATACTCGCGCGTATTAGGGAAAAAAGAGGTATCCATACGTTCATTTTGAACGCGAAGCATATTGGCAATATCACACCATTCAAGCGCTTTTTTCAAGTTAGGTTCTACTTTAACACCTAAACTTTGTATATGTTTTGGAATGAGGGATAACGGGCCACAAACCTTAACTTGGGCACCTAGTTTTTTTAAGGCAAAAATATTGCTTAAAGCAACACGAGAGTGTAAAATATCACCAACAATAACTACTTTTTTACCTGCCACATCACCATGCTTTTCACGAATAGAATAGCTATCAAGTAAAGCTTGGGTAGGGTGTTCATGAGCACCATCACCTGCATTAACCACTGCTGCGTTAATATGTTGAGCTAAAAATACACCTGCACCAGGATTAGGATGGCGCATTACCACCATATCAACCTTCATCGAAAGTATATTGTTAACCGTATCGGTTAGAGTTTCTCCTTTTTTTACTGAAGAAGAAGCTGCTGAAAAATTAACGACATCGGCACTTAAACGCTTTTCGGCTAACTCAAAAGATAGTCGTGTGCGTGTGCTGTTTTCAAAAAACAGGTTAGCTATGGTTAAATCTCTTAAGGATGGTACCTTTTTAATGGGTCTATTAATGACTTCTTTAAACTGATCTGCTGTTTCAAAAATAAGTTGCAAATCTGCTTCAGTCAAGTTCTTCACGCCTAATAAATGCTTCACACTTAACTCTTTCATTCTTTATTTTTTTACAAGATAAACAGCGTCTTCACCGTCAATTTCTTTCCATTTTACCTGAACATATTCATTATTAATCGCATCAACTTGACGACCTTTATAATCGGGCTGAATGGGCAAATGCCGGCTAAAACGGCGATCGATTAAGTTTAATAGTTCAATAGAACTTGGACGCCCAAAGGATTGAATGGCTGTAAGTGCCGACCGAATACTCCGACCTGTGTACAATACGTCATCAATAAACACAACTTTTTGTTCTTCGACAATGAAGTCGATTGAAGTGGTGTTAGCTTGAATAGGCTGGTCAGTTCGCCTAAAATCATCCCGATAAAACGTAATATCTAATTTCCCGACTTGCAAATGAGTTAAACCAAAATCTGACTTTAAAATCGCATGCAGCCGATCCAGAAGTAATGTTCCACGAGGCTGAATACCAATTAAACAAGTGTTTGAAAAGTTTTTATGATTTTCAACAAGCTGGCAGGCTAAACGCTGAAGTGTCACTTGAATTTGTTCAGCATTAAGTAAAAGTTGTTGATGCATGGTATTTGTTTCAATCTTTACAAAAGTAATTAAAATATGTGGTTTTTAAAGTTGTGTTTTAAATTGGCTTTAAAGTTTAAATTGAAGGCCTATATTTAACTGAAATTTAGCGTCTATGAATAAAAGCTTTTTAAAAAAACTAGGCCCTGGTTTTTTGTTGGCTGGAGCTGCAATTGGTGTTTCTCATTTAGTCCAAGCAACTAGAGCTGGTGCAGATTATGGTCTCATTATGCTTTTGGCTATTATTTTAGCTTGTGTGTCAAAATATCCATTTTTAGCCATTGGAGCTAAATACCCAGCTTTTGAAAAAAAAGATTTAATTGAAGGTTATTACAACTTAGGTAAACCTTATTTAATTGTTTTTGGTCTATTTACCATTGGCAGTATGTTTATTATTTTAGCTGCTGTGACTATCGTCACGGCTGGTCTAGCTGAGTTTGTCTTTGCCTTTGAGTTGAGTATTTTCACCTGGAGTGGTATTATTTTAGGCTTGTGCTTTATCTTACTTCAAGGTGGTAGTTATAGTAAATTAGATGTATTACTTAAAATTGTAGTTTCCATTCTTACCATCGCTACTCTAACAGCTGTTTTAATTGCTATTTTTAAATACCAAGCTCCGCAAATTAATCTGGCGTCGAAAGGACTTTGGACGGTGAGCGGCATAAGTTTCTTGGTAGCGCTAATGGGTTGGATGCCTATTCCTATTGATGCTTCAGTTTGGCAATCTATTTGGGTTAAAGAAAAGCAATTAACTCATAAAACCAATCCCTCAGAAACTCAGCTTGATTTTAACCTAGGCTACTTTTCGGCAAGTTTCCTAGGTGTTTTATTTTTTCTTCTTGGGGTGTTAATTATGTATGGTAAGGATGTTCAATTTTCATCTAATGCGGTTGATTTTTCAAAACAACTTATACAATTATACAGCGAAACTTTAGGAAATTGGTCTACTTATTTTATTGGTAGCATTGCGTTGATCACTATGTTTAGCACTACGATTACAGTAGCCGACGCCTACCCGAGAGTTTTAAAACAAATTTCTGCAGTTCGCTACAAACATAAAACTGGATTAAAACCTTTAAAAAATTATACTATCAATAGTCTTTTACTCTGTCTCGTCGCTTTAGCATTATTATATTTTTTAAAGTCTAGTTTTAAAGCCTTAGTAGACTTTGCCGCAGGACTTTCGTTTTTATCGTCTCCCGTTTTAGCTTACTTTAATTATAGGTTGATTAAAACCTCTCAAATCGAGGAGCTACAACCAAATCGTATGCAAGCTTTGTTTTACGGTTTATGCTTGTTTATCTTATTAAGTATTGCGATAGCTTATGCTAGCTTGCTGATTTTTGGATAAATAAAAACCGCTTCCAAAACTGGAAGCGGTTTAATCAAATTTAAACGTAAGACTGTGATTTATTTCACTTCTTCAAAATCTACATCTTCAACATCATCTTTACCGTTGCTTTCATCGCTACCCTGTGCATGCTGTTCTCCAGCTTGAGCACCTTGAGCGCCTTGGGCTTCAGCTTGTGCTTTGTACATCTCTTCAGATACTTTTTTCCACTCTTCATTTAGCTTTTCTAAAGCTGGTGTAACCTGCTCAACTTCTTTAGTTTCGTAAGCTTTTTTAAGCTCATCTAAAGCATCTTGAATTGGCTTTTTCTTATCATCAGAGAGCTTATCACCAAATTCTTTCATTTGACTTTCAGTCTGGAAAATCATGGCATCAGCTTCATTAAGTTTTTCAACTTTTTCTTTTGTCTTTTTGTCCGCCTCTGCATTTGCTTCAGCTTCTTTTTTCATTTTTTCGATTTCTTCTTCAGTTAATCCTGAAGAGGCTTCGATTCTAATGTCTTGTGATTTTCCCGTCGCTTTATCTGTTGCGCTTACTTTGATAATACCGTTAGCATCAATATCAAAGGTTACTTCAATTTGAGGTGTTCCTCGCTTTGCTGGCGGAATACCATCTAGGTGAAAACGACCAATTGTTTTATTATCGGTTGCCATTGGACGCTCACCTTGAAGTACATGAATTTCTACACTTGGTTGATTATCTTGAGCTGTTGAAAATACTTGTGATTTCTTAGTCGGAATTGTTGTATTTGCTTCAATTAACTTAGTGTTTACGCCACCCATAGTTTCAATACCTAAAGATAATGGAGTAACGTCTAGTAGTAAAACATCTTTAACATCTCCAGTTAAAACACCACCTTGAATTGCTGCTCCAATTGCTACAACTTCATCAGGATTAACACCTTTAGACGGTGCTTTACCGAAAAAGTCTTCAACTGCCTTTTGAACAGCTGGAATTCTTGTAGAGCCACCGACTAAAATAATTTCATCAATATCACTCTTTGACAAATCAGCTGCTTTTAAAGCCTTTTCACATGGTGCGATGGTACGCTTAACTAAATCTCCAATTAATTGTTCAAATTTAGAGCGAGATAATGTTCTAACTAAGTGCTTTGGTCCTGAAGAGGTAGCTGTAACGTAAGGTAAATTAATTTCAGTCGAACTTGAAGAAGACAACTCGATTTTAGCTTTTTCAGCTGCTTCTTTTAAACGTTGCAATGCCATGGCATCTTTACGTAAGTCGATATCTTCATCCTTAATAAATTCTTCAGCTAACCAGTCAATAACAGCCTCGTCAACATCATCACCACCTAAGTGCGTATCTCCGTCAGTTGATAGTACTTCAAATACGCCATCACCTAGTTCAAGAATAGACACATCGTGCGTACCACCACCAAAGTCAAATACCACAATTTTTTGGTCGGTATCTTTTTTATCTAAACCATAAGCTAAAGAAGCTGCTGTAGGTTCGTTGATAATTCGGCTTACTTTTAAGCCTGCAATCTCACCTGCTTCTTTCGTCGCTTGACGTTGTGAATCATTAAAATATGCTGGCACAGTAATTACTGCTTCAGAGACATCTTGACCTAAGTAATCTTCAGCTGTTTTCTTCATTTTTTGAAGTATCATGGCTGAAAGTTCCTGAGGTGTGTACATTCTACCATCAATATCGACACGAGCTGTATCATTTTCACCTTTTACAACTTTGTAAGGCACACGTCCTACTTCACGCTCAGATTCAGAAAATTTATTTCCCATGAATCGTTTAATAGAAGCAACTGTTTTTGTAGGATTGGTAACTGCTTGACGTTTAGCAGGATCTCCTACTTTAATTTCGCCATCTTCTACGAATGCTATCACCGATGGTGTTGTTCTTTTTCCTTCTGCGTTAGGGATTACCGTTGGTTCATTACCTTCCATGACGGAAACACATGAATTGGTTGTCCCTAAATCAATACCTATAATTTTACCCATAATTGTATATTTCTTTAAGTTTCAATTTATTTTCAGTTGTAATAAGTCAATCTTTATGCCATCTAAAACCACCTGACATGATGACATAATTTACGTCAATACCTACACACTAATCACCTTTAATAGCTCATGTTAAAACTGAAGCAAACAACCGCATATTTTAGGAATTCATTAAAATATGATAGAAAAAATATGAATATTTGCAGTATTAATAATTGTTGACTTACATACATGAAAAAAATTGAATGCATAAGTGTATTTGATATGCTAAAAATAGGTGTTGGGCCATCAAGTTCACACACCCTAGGACCTTGGCGTGCGTCTGAACGATTTTTGCAAGAATTAATCGACGAGAAATTACTCGATCAAGTTAAAGCAATCAAGGTAAATTTACATGGGTCATTATCTTTAACTGGGAAAGGCCATGCCACCGACATTGCTTGCATGCTCGGCCTTTGTGGCCATGATCCTGTAACTATGGATATTACAATTATTAATGATGAAATTGAACACATCAAACAACATCGAAAGATTAATCTTAATAAATCTAAAACCATAGATTTTGATGTAGACTCTGATATCATCTTTCATAAAAGTTTTTTAGAGTTTCATCCTAACGGAATGGTTTACGAAGCCAAACTAAAGACAGGAAAAAAGATTAGCTCAAGCTTTTATTCTATTGGGGGTGGTTTTGTTGTTAAGGAAGAACGCGAAAATGCAAAGCAAAATATAGAAGATTTTAAAAGTTTTCCCTTCTCTATTGAAAAAGCAACCGATTTAATTGGCTTTTGCCACCAAGAGCAGAAACAAATTTCCGAAATTGTATTAGAAAATGAACGTTCCTTAAGGCCAGACCATGAAATTGATGCCCAGCTCAAACAAATTTGGTATGCCATGTTAGAGTCTATCTACATCGGTGCTCATACTGAGGGTGAATTACCTGGAGGCTTAAATGTAACTCGTCGTGCCTGTAAAATGAACAAGAAATTGTTGGGAGAACTCTATAATACTTACTCAACTCCAGAAGAATGGTTAGCTACGATTAGAACTAAAGAAGTAAAGTTTAGACAAATTTTACAATGGGTAAGTTGTTTTGCAATTAGTGTTAATGAAGTTAATGCGTCCTTAGGTCGAGTAGTTACTGCACCAACTAATGGAAGTTCAGGAACTTTGCCAGCTGTGATGATGTATTACATGACTATTGAAAATCATGACGCTAGCTTTGAAGACCTCAAACGCTTTATGCTAGTAGCTGGTGAAATTGGTAGTTTATTTAAAAAAGGAGCAACAATCTCAGCAGCTATGGGTGGTTGCCAAGCTGAAATTGGGGTGTCTTCTGCGATGGCTGCTGGTGGCCTAACAGAATTAATGGGTGGTACACCCGAGCAGGTATTAATGGCTAGTGAAATTGCTATGGAACATCATCTAGGTTTAACTTGTGATCCCATTGCTGGATTAGTACAAATTCCTTGTATAGAACGCAATGCTATGGGCGCCATAAAAGCTATTAATGCTGCTGAAATTGCCATAGAAAGTGATGCGACTAAAGCTAAAGTTCCACTTGACAAGGTTATTGAAACCATGTGGGAAACTGCCAAAGATATGAATACGAAGTATAAAGAAACTTCTGAAGGCGGTTTAGCAATAAAAGTGAGTTTAAGCGATTGCTAAACTCTAGTTTTTAGAATGCCGTGTATCGGAGATTGCTGAAATCTTCCAACCATCATTAGTTTTAATTAAACTAATAGAGTTTACACCAGTGTGAGATAGCTTATTATTAATGAAGAACTCATACTCCAACCAAAATTGGGCAATGTAATCATTATCACGTAATTTTGATTTGGTTATAACTTCATTGATTTTTAGCGTATCTGGCATTTTAGCTAAACTGCTTAAAAAATCTTCTAGCGCTTGCGTGGTGACTTTACTGGCATTGCCAGAAATTGAAAGACTTACCAAGTTTATATCGGGCACACATAAACGTTTAACTTGAGCTACATTTTTAGTATTCAAGGCTTCAAAAAATGCATCTACAGTAGACTCTGCAGAATTTTGTGCCTGTAGGCTAACTACAAAGCATAAGCATAGAATGCTTAAAATTTGTTTAATTTTCATCGGTAAATATTTTTATTGTTAATCCATTGTCTATACTGTTGTGCATAACGATTATGCTGTCTTAGAGTTTTTGAAAATTTATGGTAACCTATATTTTCGATATCGGCGACGAAATAAAGATAATCATGTTTTTGAAAATTTAAAACCGCCTCTAAAGAAGATACATCAGGCATGGCAATGGGTGCTGGTGGTAAACCAGCATTTTGATAAGTATTAAATGGTGAATCGATAAGTTTATCTTTATTCAATACCCGCTTGATAACTGTATCTTGGTTGTTTAACTGCTGTTTTAAGGCAAAGATCAAGGTTGGATCGGCTTGCAGTTTCATATTTTTACGAAGCCGATTAATATAAACCCCAGCTACTTTTCGACGTTCATCGACTTTTGCTGTTTCTTTCTGAACAATAGAGGCTAGTACGGCCACTTCAACTGATGTAAGATTTATAGCCTTTCGCTTTTTAGTCCGTTCAGGTGTCCAAAAGTTTAGGTACTCTTGGTGTAATCTATCGCGAATAGATTCCGCTGAAGCATTCCAGTAAAATTCGTAGGTATTAGGAATATAGAAGGCTAAAGATTGTAGTGGCGTAACCTGTTGTTGTGCTAAAAAAACAGAATCTGTTAGGGCTTCGTATATACTTGATTGGCTTGGCATAAGCTGTGCAGATAGCCGCTCAGACAAGTCTTTTAAAGTATTTTGATTGTTAAAGTTAATATCTATAGGCACGTTGGTACTTCGCAGTAAATTGACCAATTCATTATTATTCATGCCTTTTTGAAGTTTAAAATGACCCGCTTTTATAGCTTGAGTGTATTGTTTTTTTTGAGCAACAGAAATAAAATCATCTACCGATTTAAGATAAGGTGCAATTGAATCGACTAGGGTTTGCAATGTGGCATCTTCTGGGATAAATAACGACTGTTCTTGATCTTGAAAGGCGGTATTTGGTGAAAATAGCTTGGTGTATATAGAATAACTAATAATACCCAAAACCACTAAGCCGATTAGTGCGGTAATGGTTAATAACTTTTTAATGTACATAGTTTATTTTTTGATAAAAATATTGATCGTGATAAGCGGCATTACGATAAACCCAATCTTTTTGTTGACCAACTAGTTCGAAACCTAAGTTTTCAAACAACTGAATGCTTTTAGCATTTTCACTTGTAATGGTTACATAAACCTGGTGTAAATCTAAGGTCGTGAAGGCATAATCTAGCATAAGTTTAATAGCCGTTTTACCATAACCTTGTCCTTGAAAATCTTCATGTAAAATAATTCCTAATCCAGCGCGGCGATGCATAGGGTTAAAGTCATATAAATCAATTAAACCGTAAGCTTTGTCGCTTGAACTCGAAATAACTAACCTAAGCTGTTTAGCCTCATAAATATCTAAGTGAGAGTGTTCCAAATAATGCTTAAGTAAATGTTTAGAAAAGGGGTGCAACGTGTCACTTAAATGCCAATATTTAGTTTCATTTTCGATCGAAAATAAAAAATCAATATCAGATGGCTCTAAAGCACGAAGTTTTATATGTGAGTTACTTAACATCTAATTCGCCTTTAAAGACTTGTTGAGCGGGACCTTTTAACCATACATTTGTAAATTGATGGTTATCGTACTCAAAACTAACTGACAACTCGCCACCTTGAGCCGAAACTGCAATAGGCGATTCTAGTTGATGCTTGATGTGAGCCGCTAAAGCTGCTGCTGTCACTCCTGTTCCACAAGCTAAGGTTTCACTTTCAACACCGCGCTCATAAGTCCTGATGTTTAAATGATTTGAGCCAAGTTGTACAAAATTAATATTACATCCTCCAATAGATTTATAATGCTCGCTATAGCGCCATTTAGCGCCTTCATCGTTTACATTAATAGTGCTTAAGTTGTCTACAAACTCTATGTGATGTGGTGATCCTGTATTCAAAAAACAGTAATTAGCGGTTTGTTGCAGTTCAGAGACGTCTATCATTTTCAAATTAATTGAATCATCTTCGATTTGGGCAGCATGTAAACCATCTACTGCCTCAAATGTACAAGAATTATTAATTAAATGAAGGTGTTTAGCAAAAGCCACAATACACCGTCCGCCATTACCACACATGGTACTTTCTTGGCCATCAGCATTAAAGTAAAGCATTTTAAAATCAACATTAGATTGATGGCTGTTTTCTAGTAAAATAAGTCCATCACCCCCAATTCCAAATCGACGGTCGCACAAACGCTTAATCAAATTGGTATCATTTTTGATTTTCTGTTGACGGTGATCAATCATGACAAAGTCGTTACCCGCACCATGATATTTATAAAACTGAATTCGCATAGGGGCAAATATAGAAAAATAGCCCCAATATTAAGGGGTTAAATTGACGTTAAAGGTCTTGAATTGAGCTCAAGTTTTTGAATAATTTCGAAAAAAATAATCTTATGAAACAAACTATAAAATTAATTGGACTTAGTATAATCGTAAGTTTATCTACGCTGGCGATCTATCATGCCAGCCAGGAAAACAGCACACAACAAACCGATAATTACCCTTGGCGAAACCAAACACAAACCGCTGTAAATTATCCTGTAAACCTTTTAAACGGGATTGAGAATAACAATTTTACAACAGCTGCCAAACAAAGTCTTAATGCCGTTGTACACGTTAAAAACGTAAGCATTACACGTACCCGAAGCTTTTTTGGTTATGGGTTTGGTAATCAAGCTGAAGAACGAAAATACATACGTGGCGCCGGTAGTGGTGTTATTATTAGTCCAGATGGATACATCGTAACCAATAACCACGTGATTGAAGGTGCTTCTGAAGTTGATGTTACCTTAAATAATAACGAAACCTTTACTGCTGAAGTTATTGGAACAGCACCTAATGCCGATATTGCTTTACTTAAAATCAATAGAGAGAATTTAAATTATATGAGGTTTGGAGACTCCGATGCAGTTGAAGTTGGCGAATGGGTATTAGCCATCGGAAACCCGTTTAATTTAACCTCTACAGTCACTGCAGGTATTATAAGTGCTAAAGCCAGAGATTTAAATCCAGAAGATAACATCTACCAATCATTCATTCAAACCGATGCTGCTGTAAACCCTGGCAATAGCGGTGGCGCCTTAGTAAATACTAAAGGTGAATTAATCGGCATTAATACAGCTATTACTTCCAAAACTGGAGCCTACATAGGGTATTCATTCGCGGTACCTAGTAACAATGCTAAAAAAATTATAGATGATTTAATTGAATTTGGATCGATTAAACAAGCTGTTCTTGGGGTTACTGGCGTCGATATTAATGAAACTAATTACAAGCAATTACAAACTGAAGTGACCCAAGGTTATTACATCAGTGGCTTTACTGAAGAATCTCCCGCAAAAACATCAGGATTACAAGAAGAGGATATTATTACTAAAATTGATGGCATCAAGATTAGAAAATTTGCAGATTTAAGAGGTTATTTAAGCTCTAAAAACCCTGGAGACGTGGTGAATGTGACCTATTTAAGAAGTGGTGATGAACACCAAATTAAGGTAAGATTAAACACCGTAACTACTTACCTGATTAGAAAATTGGGCTTGCAAGTAAGTAACCTTGACGAAAAAGACTACAAAACTTATGGTGTAGATTATGGTGTAAAGATTACCAAGTCAGCATCATCAGACTTTAAGTTGTTTGAAGATCAGTTAATTTTATCAATTAACGGTAAAAATGTAAGTAACATAAACAATGTTAAACAACTGATTGAATCTAATGGTAGCCGTCGACTAATCATCACATTTAGATCTAAAGATGGCCAAGAAAAAACTTATGTAATTAATTAATAAATTTTGCAGTTGGCAAAAAGCCGTCTCTAAATTAGAGGCGGCTTTTTTAATTAATTAAAGTTAGATATAAAGGCGTTAAAAGCTTGCCCACGATGGCCAATAGTTTGTTTCACTTGTGGCGATAATTCTGCAAAAGTTTGCTGATAACCTAAAGGCTCAAAAATCGGGTCGTAACCAAAGCCACCTTCGCCCCTAGCCGAATGGGTAATACGTCCTTTGCAAATACCTGTAAAATGCTTGATATCGCCTTTGGTATCACTATAGGCAATGACTGTTTTAAATTGTGCATCTCTGTGGGTTTGTCCTTTTAATTGAGCTAATAATTTTTGCATGTTGGCTTGGCTATTTTTTTCTTCGCCAGCATAACGGGCCGATTTAACACCAGGGGCACCATTTAAAGCATCGACTTCTAAGCCGGTATCATCAGCAAAACATGGTAAATTAAAGCGATTCACAATCGCTTCAACTTTTAAAGTTGCATTACCTTTTATGGTGAGTTCGGTTTCTTCAATTTCTTCATGAAAATCGAGATCAGCCAACGAAACTAAATCAATTTCAGTAGGCATCATGGCTTGAATTTCCTTTAATTTGTTAGGATTATGGGTCGCGAAAATTAGTTTCATTTATAAGAGTCCTTTAGCTTTGATTTCAAGGTATTTATTAATAGTGTTAATAGATAAATTTTCAGGTTTTGTCAAAATGCATTGGATCCCATTAGCCATTAAAGCCTTACGCATGAGTTCTTTTTCGTAATTAAATTGTTGCGCAATAGTTTTTTCATAAACACTGGTTATGTTGATAGTTTCGCTTTCGGCTAATCGATGGACTTCAGTATTTTGAAATAATACCACAACTAAAACATGCTTTTTATTTAAAGCACGTAAGTATGGAAGTTGACGTTCTAAACTACTTTTATGCTCAAAATTAGTATATAAAATCAATAGACTGCGTTGACTAATTTTAGTTTTAATATGAGTATAAAGCCGACCAAAATCTGAATCTAAAAAGTGGGTATCTAGATTATACAAGCGCTCAAGAATAAGGCGTAATTGGGAAGGCTTATCGGTTGCTTTAGTGAAGTGCTTAATATTTTCAGCAAAGCTTAACATACCAACTTTGTCTTTTTTCTTTAAGGCGATGTTACTAAAAGCCAAACTAGTGTTTATAGCATAATCAAGTAATGTTAAATGTTCAAAGGGCATTTTCATTAATCGGCCTCGATCAATAACATTATAAATCGGTTGTGAGCGTTCTTCCTGGTATTGATTAACCATTAATTGGTCATGTTTTGCTGTAGCCTTCCAATTAATAGTTCGCATATCATCACCTAATACATACTCTTTAATTTGCTCAAATTCTAGGGTGTGACCAATACGTCTTACCTTTTTTAATCCTAAAGCTGAATTTTTGTCAAGCGCCATAAAAGCTAAGGCTTGCATTTGAATATAAGAAGGATACACCTTGACCATAGCATTATGATTAAAACTATAGCGGCGTTTAATAAGCCCAGTTGCGGTTGAAACAAAACAATGCAAAGCCCCGAAGTAATATTCACCGCGTTGTTTAGGTGTTAGCGTATAAATAAATTGAGTGCTTGAGTTTGAGCTTAAATTGAATTCCTTCAAGAAATCACGTTTCTGAAATTGCTCAGGAATTTCGTCGATCACCTCTACACGAACAGAAAACCCATACTGATTAAACAAGTGTATCTCAACAGGATTTTCATCAGAGTTTGAAAACTTTTCGGTTAATAAACGTTCGGCTTTAAATCCTTTAGTTTTATATAAGGCTATAAGTTCGGTTAAAACCATAAAAAGCACAACGACCAAAAGTATCCAGGTTGGCAAGTAAATCACTGGAAACCATTGCGACACCATGAATAAAACGGCAAGCAATACTAAACTTTGGTAAAAGCGTTTGCTAAGAAAAAAGGATTTAAAAAATGTAATCACTAGCGTGGAATTTCAACAGATTTCACAATCATTTCGACTACGTCTTCAGTTTGTAGACCTTCCATCTCTTTTTCTGGCGTAACGACAATTCGGTGATTAAGGACAGGTTTTAAACTCTTCTTAATATCTTCTGGCGTTACAAAATCACGCCCGTTGATAGCTGCAAATACCTTAGCGACTTTCATAATAGCTAAAGAGGCTCTTGGGGAAGCACCTAAACTCAAGTGAGGATGTTGTCGCGTTTCATTAATAATTTGAGCAATATAATCGAACAACTTTTCTTCAAATACAATCTCCTTGATCAAATCTCTAAACTCCATGAGTTTTGAGGGCCCTACCACCGATTCGATCATGTCTAAAGCCGTTTTATTTTTGCGTTGGTGATGTGATTTCATGACCTCTTTTTCTTCATCTAAGGCCGGATAATTTAATTTAATCTTAAGTAAAAAACGGTCTAATTGTGCTTCAGGCAAGGCGTATGTTCCTTCTTGCTCTATAGGGTTTTGTGTAGCTATCACCATAAAAGGGTGCTCGAAATCGTATTGTGTCCCGTCCATGGTAACCTGGTATTCTTCCATAACTTCAAATAAAGCCGATTGTGTTTTTGCTGGTGCACGATTAATTTCATCGATTAAAACAATGTTGGAGAAAATAGGGCCTTTTTTAAACTCAAAGGCTTGATTCGCTTTATTATAAATAGAGGTCCCAAGAACATCACTAGGCATAAGATCGGGTGTAAACTGTATCCGGTTAAAATCGGTTTTAATGGTTTTAGCAAAAAGTTTAGAGGTAATTGTTTTAGCAATACCTGGTACACCTTCAATAAGCACGTGGCCTTCGGCCAATAAGCTCACAATAAGCAGTTCGATAAACTCGTGCTGACCAATAATGACTTTTTGTAATTGTTCTTTTAATTGTACAACAGCTGCCTTAACTTCATCTAGTGGAATACGTGACTCAAAATCAGTCGACTCTTCGGCAGCTTCAGCTGAGTCTTTGCCTTCGGTAGTTGATGCATTGGTTTCAGCTTGGTGTTCTAAATGC
>CBFHKB010000012.1:0-27016 GCA_965656295.1 Psychroflexus sp. | reverse complement strand
TTTTGACGATTTTCTGAAGCAAATTCAACAGGTTAAAAAAATGGGTAACATGAAAGACCTCATGGGCATGATACCTGGTGCTGGAAAAATGATGAAAAACATGGATATTGATGATGACGCCTTTAAACATATTGAAGCCATCATATACTCCATGACCCCAACCGAACGTTCTAATCCTAATCTTATTAACGCTAGTAGAAAGCGTCGTATTGGAAAAGGTTCAGGAACATCAGTTCAGGAAGTTAACCAGCTTTTAAAGCAGTTTAGTCAAATGAGCAAAATGATGAAAATGATGCAAGGCGGTGGCGGTAAAAAAATGATGCAAATGATGCAAAATATGCAACGCTAAACTAAATATTCACAACACAACACTAAACGCATGACCATACTAGATGGAAAAAAAGTAAGCAACGATATTAAAAATGAAATTAAGGCTGAAGTCGATAAGATGAAAGCCAATAATGAAAAAGTGCCTCATTTAGCTGCTGTTATTGTAGGTAATGATGGCGCAAGTCTTACTTACGTTGGTAGTAAGGTTAGAGCTTGTGAGCGAGTTGGGTTTAAATCTTCTCTTATCAAATTATCTGGTAATATTTCTGAACTTGAATTATTAGATCAAATAGAAACATTAAATAAGGATAAAGATATTGATGGTTTTATTGTTCAGTTGCCCTTGCCTAAGCAAATAGATACTCAAAAGGTAATTATGAGTATAGATCCTGATAAAGATGTCGATGGCTTTCATCCAGCAAATTTCGGGAAAATGGCATTAGATATGACCACTTTTATCCCAGCAACTCCATTTGGGATTTTAGAACTCTTAGAGCGTTATAATGTACAAACAAACGGTAAACACACCGTTGTGATTGGTCGTAGCCATATTGTAGGACGCCCAATGAGTATTTTGATGGGACGTAAAGGTTGGCCAGGAAATTCGACTGTTACTTTAACGCATAGCCACACTAAAAATATTACTCAAATCACCAGTCAAGCTGATATTATCATTTCTGCTTTAGGGATTCCTAATTTTTTAAAAGCTGAAATGGTAAAAGACGATGCGGTGATTATTGATGTCGGGATTACACGAGTTCCTGACGAAACCGCTAAGAAAGGTTATGTGATTACCGGTGATGTAGATTATGAACATGTAAGTAAAAAAGCGTCGTTTATTACTCCTGTGCCAGGTGGTGTTGGACCTATGACTATATCAATGTTATTAAAAAACACACTTTTAGCTAGAGAACAGCACCGATTAAGAAAGGGAATTTAATTAAAGGCTCACTTAAGCTTTAGTTTCTCCAAACTTTAAAGGCTTCAATATCACTTCTAACTAGGTTTAAACAGAAGCCTAAAACACTAATATCGTCTACATAACCTACAAATGGTATAAAATCTGGTACAACATCAAACGGATTTATAATGTAAAGTAGGGTAAACGTAATGGCTGAAATACTTTTCCAAGGTACAGCTGAATACTTTTTGTTTTGATAAGCTTTAAGCATCTCAATAAGAAGCAAAACGTCCTCCTTAAAAGGTTTCCATTTTGTGTTTTTGAGTTTTTTAAGTATACTTTTAGTTCTATTTAAGGTTTGGTCAACATCATTTTCTTCAATCTGGTGAGCTTCAGAAGTCACAAAATCTTCGTTAATTTTTGTTTTCGAGTTCTTCATGTAGTTGTTCTTTTTGCATTTTGTTTTCAATCTCTCCATATTCTTTTTTATAGATAACAACAATTAATAAAAAGAGAGAGATTAATAGTGGACCAAAAATTAGGCCAATAAATCCAAATAAAGGAACGCCTATGATTACCCCAATAAGTGTAATTAAAGGGTGCTCATTAGCCATTTTTTTAAGGATAAGTAATCTTACTAGATTGTCTGAAGAACCTACAATAATAAAGCCGTAGAGTAGGACGCCAATCGCAGCAAAGTTATCACCTTGATAAACCATTAATAAGGTGACGGGTAAAAATCCAATAGCTGTGCCAACAAATGGGATCATAGATCCTATAGTTGTAATAACAAACCAGAATAGGGGATCGGGTACACCGAAAATCCAATAACCTATTAGAGAGATAAATCCTTGAATTAAGGCTACTAAAGGAATACCTATAGCATTAGCTTTTACTTTCTTACCAGATTCCTGTGTGATCAGTTTTAGGTTGTCAACACCAATTGGGATATAAGTCTCTAAGGAGTTGCCTAGTTTTTTTTGATTTAAAAGCATATAGTATAAGAGAAAATACATAATACTAATGGCTATAAATATTTCAAAGGTGCTGCCCGCAAAGCCTTGAAGATTATCAGAAATCCATTGCGTTACTGCGCCCGTATCTATACTTGATGCCAATTTGTAACTAGTAATTTCTTCAACCTCTTTGATTTGTGAGTTGATGGCTTTTAAAACGACTTCAGAGTTTTTGACTGCTTTTGTTATTTTAGAACTTAACATTAATATGACTCCTAATACGGGTAAAAGGATTAAGATAAATGAACCAATAAGTAGTAAACTCACCGAAAGAGTCTCATTCCAACCCTTAGAGATCATTTTACGCATTAATCTTCTTAATAAGACGTAAAAGGTGATAGCGCCTAAAATACCAGATAAGTAAGGAATCAATTCTATAAATATTAAAGCTGCTAAGGCAATAATAATCACTAAAATAAAAAGCTGCCTAACTAATTTTGGTGATAGTGTTTTCATTGAGCGAAGAGTTGATCGGGATTTTTAAAACTTTTAAATTCTAAGGCGTTTTCGCTAGGATCTTTAAAAAATAAAGTGGCTTGCTCACCTGGTTTACCCTCAAATCGAATATAAGGTTCAATGATAAATTCAATATTTTTTTTAGTAAGTAATTGAGCAAATTCCCAAAACGCTTCCCAGTTTAAAACCACTCCAAAGTGTGGCACAGGAACATCATGTCCATCAACTTTGCTATACACTTTATTTGGTGTTTGTGTTTTGTTTTCGTGAATTACAAATTGATGTCCGAAAAAATCATAATCGACCCAATGCGTGTCAGATCGGCCTTCTGTTAACTCTAAGGTATTGGTATAAAAATCTCTACTTAAGCTAAGATTCTTTACCGGAATGGCTAGGTGAAACGGGTTAAGTTGTTGCATAAGGTGATGTTTTATGACTGTAATCCATTAATTTCAGTTGGAGTTAAGTACCTGTATTTGCCTACTTCCACATCTAATGGGATGTGTTTTATTCGTGTTCGCTTTAACTTCGTGACTCTGTAATCTAAGGCTTCACACATTCTTCTAATTTGCCGATTTAAGCCTTGGGTTAGAATTATTTTAAATGTATAGGTGTCTATTTTTTCAACCTTACACGGACGTGTTTTGGTGTCTAAAATCGAAACTCCATTTCCTAGGTTTGTTATAAATTCATCTGAAACAGGTCGGGCAACCTTCACTATATATTCTTTCTCGTGGTGATTTCTAGCCCTTAATATGTTGTTTACGATATCACCATCATTAGTCATTAAAATTAGGCCTTCGCTCATTTTATCTAAACGTCCTACGGGATAAATACGTTCAGGATAATTAATATAATCTACTATATTATTTTTTTCAACTTTAGAATTTGTGGTACAAACCACTCCTTTAGGTTTGTTAAACGCAAGATAAACTTTAGGTGTTTCTTTTAGTAAAATAGGCTTGTTATCTACATAAACACGATCACCTGGATTAACCTTTTGCCCCATCTCTGGGATTTGCTGGTTAATGCTTACACGTCCTTGTAGTATTAAGGCATCGGCTTCCCTTCTGGAGCAATGTCCAGCTTGACTTAGGTATTTGTTAATGCGAATGGGTTTGTCCATAAATAGTTATGATTCTATAAAGCTAATAATATTTTTGTCAACATCGTGGTTTTTCAACGAATGCCCTGCACCTTCTGTAACTATTAGCTCACAGTTTTTTAAGTTATTGCTGATATCGTATGCTGATGAAATTGGGGCGACTTTGTCGTATTGATCGTGTATAATTAAACTTGAGGATGTTATAGATTTTGCAAATTTCACCATAGAAAATTCTTCAAAAAAGAATCCAAATTTATCTTTAAAAAAATGATTGAGCGCATCCATAAATCGATCGGTTAATCGTAGGATTTGTTTATAATCACTCATAATCTTTTCCATTTTTGAGGGTGCACCTAATAAAACTAATTTTTCTATTCCGTCGGTATTACCAAATGTATGTTGGTGATAAATAATAGTCATCGCGCCTATACTATGCCCAATTAGAAATTTTGGTTTTTTTGTTTTGATAAGGCTATTTAAAACATTTGCGTATAATGGCACATTAAGTAATTGTCCTGAAGAATAACCATGCGCAGGAGCATCGAAAGCAAAAACGTTATAGTCTTGTTTAGTAAGCTTTTCGATTAAGCTTTTCCACCTGTAAGTATTACTGTCCCAACCGTGAATAAGTAATACAGTTTTACCATTGCCAGGCCAGTGATAAGTTTGAATAGTTGTATCATCTATAATAGATACGTCGTTTTTAGCTTTTGTTAAAAAATCAATTTGATGTGGTTTAACACCTCCTTTTTGAGGGGTCGAGAACAGCAAGAATGCTTTTTTGAGCGCTTTTTTCTTTTGGACTCGAAATTGCGCATTAAGTTGAAACCCAATAATTCTAGGAATCAACCGTTTAATTACTTTTTTTGCCATAGCTATTTATCGCTTTGACTTTTGTTGTCTGGGAGGTCAAAGCTAAACCAAAAATATTTAAACTTAGCCTCGTCCGGAATTTGGTTAGCTTCTATAGTAGACGTACGGTCATACTTAAGATTGCTAGGCATTTCTTCTTTATCAATAATAAGGTATAAGCCACTATCTTTAAGATCAACAATCACATTTCTGAATGAATTTTGGATGCTTTTAATTTTGTAGTTATTGTAAACATTTGCAAACTTGCTATTGGAAGCTAAGCCTTTTGCAGTCTTATATTTTGGATTTATAATTTGAATTTCGCTAATGGTACTTGTGCTGTCTGAATAAGCCCTAGGTTGTATTTTAAGACTTAGTTCTCCATTTTCATAAATATAGATATCATTACCACTGGCTTTAAAACGATCATTATAATTGGGCTCGACAATAGAATCGTTTGGGAATAAATCTTTTAGTTGGTTAACTTGGGTTGTGTTGCTTATTAAACCCACTTGACGGTCAGAAATTAAGTAAGGAGTTTCAGACTCGCAGCTGCTTAAAATGAGGCTAAACATAACTAAGTAAAAAAATGATTTCATTGTGTTCATGATGTAGTGTTTTAAAGACTTCCTTTTGGTTCTAAGGCTTAAGATTTGCCAAAAATATAACTATCTTTGCAAAATGCTTGAAAAAGAAATAAAAGAATTAGTCAATAAAGGCGAAATGCTTCCACTCATGGAGCAATTTTATACGATACAAGGCGAAGGTCATCATACAGGAACGGCTGCCTATTTTGTTAGAATTGGAGGTTGTGATGTTGGCTGCCATTGGTGTGATGTGAAAGAAAGTTGGAATCCCAATACGCATCCGCCAACAGCAATTAATGAAATTGTAAATTCTGCAGCTAATTACAGTGATACGATTGTTGTGACCGGTGGCGAACCTCTAACATGGGATATGGGCCCACTTACCGCTCAATTAAAGTCCAAGCAACTTAATATCCATATAGAAACTTCTGGAGCCTATAAGCTCACTGGGCAGTGGGATTGGATTTGTTTATCTCCTAAAAAAATAAAACTTCCACAGCCAGAAATTTTTAAAGTGGCCAATGAGCTTAAGGTTATTATTTTTAATAAGCACGATTTTAAATTTGCTGAAGAGCAGGCTCGTCAGATTGAAAATAAAGATTGCTTATTATATCTCCAGCCTGAGTGGAGTGTCAGGGAAAAAATGATGCCCATGTTGGTAGATTATGTGATGAAAAACCCTAAATGGAAAATTTCATTACAAACACACAAATACTTGAATATTCCCTAGATTTTTAGTTGTTAATCTTAGTAAAACGATTCTTTAAGGTGCTAGAAAAGTACTTTCCCAATTCTCTTTGGTTTTTGAGAATAAGCAACGTATGTGGTTAGGTCGTTTAAGCTTTAAATATTCTAGCTGAACTACATCGAGATAAATCGCTGTAAAATAATCTTCACTTTGGTATTCAATATGATCTGGGTTATCTATAGCTTCTCCTGGCTGAACTACTGAGGTGTAATCTTTTTTTGATATACTCAATGCCTTTTGTCGATGCTTTTTAACCAGCTCTTGGTCGGAAAGTACCTTTAATTGACCTTGCATTCTAATTTGAACTAATTTTTTGGGGTTATAAAACAAAACTGAAGCATTGGTATTAGCTTTCAGATCTTCAATTTTTTGACTTCTCTTATCAGTATAAAACAGTGGATTAATGCCGTCAAGGCAGTCTCTTAAAATGACTGTTCGGGGTATTGGAAAGTCTTCTCTTAGCGTAGTTAGGTAAGCATGACGTGTTGGGTATTTTTTTTTAAGGAAACCGAATTTTATTTCATCAATAGCTTCTTTTCGCAAATGGTCTAGCATTTTTAAATTAAATTTATAAAAATGCACTTTCCTGTGTTTTGTTTTAACGCAAATTTTTACTTTTGTCCATGCAAAAAAATGTCCTTATCCTCGATTTTGGTTCGCAGTACACACAGCTAATTGCTAGACGTGTGAGAGAATTAAATATCTACTGCGAGATATTACCATTTAACAAAATACCATCAGATTTATCTGAATTTAAAGCTGTTATATTGTCTGGAAGTCCATTTTCAGTTCGTAATCCTGAAGCCCCATTTCCCGAACTATCACAAATTAAAGGGAAACTGCCTTTGTTAGGGGTTTGTTTTGGAGCTCAATTTATGGCTCATAATTATGGCGGTCTAGTTGAAAGCTCTAATACACGAGAATTTGGAAGAGCAAACCTCAACTATATTAAGCACGATTCTGATTTGTTTAAAGGTGTTTCTGAAGATTCGCAAGTTTGGATGTCGCATAGTGATAGTATTAAAGAGTTGCCTTCAAATGCCAACTGTATTGCGAGTACTAAAGATGTAAAATTTGCTGCCTATAAGTTTGATAACGAACCAACTTATGGTATCCAATTTCATCCAGAAGTATACCACTCTACCGAAGGTAAACATATACTTGAAAATTTCTTGGTGAATATTGCTGGTGTGCCACAATCTTGGACGCCATCAGCCTTTGTAGATATGACGGTAGAGGAGCTTAGAACTCAAATAGGTGATGCTAAAGTGGTATTAGGCTTAAGTGGAGGAGTAGACTCTACAGTAGCGGCGACATTACTTCATAAAGCTATTGGCACTCAGCTTTACTGTATATTTGTTAATAATGGTTTATTGCGTAAAGACGAGTTTGCTTCAGTTTTAGACCAGTATAAGCACATGGGTTTAAACGTCAAAGGTGTTGATGCTTCAGATTATTTTTTAACTAAGCTACACGGTGTTTCAGACCCAGAACAAAAACGTAAAATTATAGGGAATGCTTTTATAGATATATTTGACGATGAGGCTGGACAAATTAAAGACGTTATTTACCTCGCACAAGGCACTATTTATCCAGATGTGATTGAATCTGTTTCGGTCAATGGTCCTTCTGCTACTATCAAGTCTCACCATAATGTGGGTGGTTTGCCAGACTTTATGAAGCTGAAAGTAGTCGAGCCGTTACGTATGTTGTTTAAAGACGAAGTAAGACGGGTTGGTGCTGAAATGGGTATAGATGCAAAACTTTTAGGCCGACACCCATTCCCTGGTCCTGGTCTTGCTATTCGAATTTTAGGGGACATTACCCCTGAAAAAGTAAGACTTATTCAAGAGGTCGATGCTATTTTTATACAAGGCTTAAGGGATTGGGATTTGTATGATCAAGTTTGGCAGGCTGGAGCTATTTTATTGCCAGTCGATTCGGTTGGTGTTATGGGAGACGAGAGAACTTACGAAAAAGTTGTAGCTTTAAGGGCTGTTGAGTCTACAGATGGGATGACGGCTGATTGGGTAGATTTACCTTACAAGTTTTTACAACACGTTTCAAATACAATTATAAATAAAGTGAAAGGTGTAAATAGAGTGGTGTATGATATAAGCTCTAAACCACCAGCAACTATAGAATGGGAATAAGTATGAAACAATCGGTATTAAGCATATTTTTTGGTTTAATGTTTACAAGTCTAACGGCTCAAAACTTTGAAACTTACACGGTTGATAAATCGACTGATTTGCCACAACTTGCACAACAATTTAATGTGAGTGTTACCGATATTTTAAATTATAACCCTGATGTATCTCGCTATACTGACTTAAAAGGAAAAACACTTGTGATTCCTTTACTAGAATCCAGTGATCAAGTCAAAGAATTTAAAACCTACCAGGTGTCACCTCAGGAAACCTTGTATAGGATTGCGCAAAAGTTTAAGGTTGAAGTAGAGACGATTATTAGATACAACGAGTTTTTAAAAGAAAGACAGCTTGATGTTAATGATGTGCTTCAAATACCAGTGTTAAAGCGCCCTACACAATCAAAAAATCAGTCTTTAAAAAATTCAAGTTTTTCTAGTTTAAAGCATCTTGTTTTACCGAAAGAAACCAAATACGGTATAGCTAAAAGTTACGGGATTACTGTCGAAGATTTAGAGCGATTAAACCCCGATAAAGAAGTGCTTCAGCCTGGTGATTATGTGATTATTAAGCGTACGCTTGAACAAGCCTCACTTCCAGCCAAAAATAATTTAGATTATGTGAAAGTACAATCTAAAGAAGACGTTGATTTGTTAAAACGGCAGTTTCAATTATCCGATGAACTGTTAAAACAGCTTAATCCGGCTTATCGTTTGGGGCAAATAGATTCAGACTTTGTGTTGAGATTTCCAAGAAACAAGCCTGTTACAGATCAACGAATAGATTTGATTAACTATATTAACGACTCGCTCCCTAAGCGCGTTGCCTTAGTCTTACCATTTAATTTACATAAGTTTGATAATGATACGGTTAATAAATCTAAATTATTAATCGATCAACGTATTTCAAGAATTAGTTTAGATATTTATCAAGGTGCTCGAGCAGCTGTAGATTCTGCAAAGCAGTTAGGCTTATTTACTAGTTTAGAAGTTTTTGATACTGGTATGGAGACCAACCAATTTAATCAACTAATCAGTAAGCATAACTTTTCAAGTTTTGACGCGGTTGTAGGTCCGGTTTTACAAAGTCATATTTCATTATTAGCTGAAGAGTTGAAGCTAAGTCAAACCCCATTAATATTGCCTATTACCACTTCTCCAGTGAATCAGGCTAATATTTATAATTCGATACCCAAAGACCAATTTAAAGAGGAATTAATTTTAACCTATATCAATCAGCATATTACCGATAGTACTCATATTGCTTTTTATACTGACAGCCTTCATGTTGATTTTCAGCAAAAATTAAAATATACATTTCCAGAAGCTTCTGAAGTAACCTTACAAGAAAACTATTTGCAGCCTGAAGATTTAGAGCCAACACTTAAAAAAGATCAAATTAATTGGTTTGTGCTTGACACAAAAGATTTGGGTATTGCTGAAGCTGTCGTAAGTTATTTGGTAAGTTTGAATCGTAAAGGATATCAAGTTAAGTTGTTTATGCCGTCTAATACGGTTTTACGTGACGAAATATCAAACTTTTATCTGGCTAGGTTAGGTTTTACTTATGCGGCTACCAGTTTTGATGTTAGCTCTTATAAGGAATCTACAGAAGAGGAAACACAGGCATATAAATCAAAGTACTTTTTAAGAGGGTTTGATGTTATGCTTGATACTATTTTACGTTTAGCAATAGCACAGGGGTTTTCTTCTGAAACACAATTGGACGGTTTTACAGAATATTATCAAAATAAATTTAATTATCAATATGATTCTTTTGATCATATTAATGAGAATTCGGCTGTTTATTTGATAGAATACCAAGCTGATTTAAGCCTGAGCGTGTTGCAAGTTGAAAATTAAATCTTTTTTTTAATGGCTTTTTTAAAGAGTTTCAACTTTAAGTTTTGCTTCTTTAAATTCTCTTAAAATAGTTTCTAGAATAGTTTTAGCAGGTAAAATATCGTCAATTAATCCAGAGATTTGACCAATCTCTAATTCACCTTCTTCTAAGTCTCCTTCAAACATTCCTTTTTTAGCCCTTGCTCGACCTAATAAATTTTTAAGATCATCAAGGCTTGGACCTGTTTTGTAGAGCGCTTGAATATCAGTATAAAACTTATTTTTAAGTAATCGAACAGGTGCTAATTCTTTTAATGTTAACTGAGTGTCTCCTTCTTGAGCTTTTACAACTTCTTGTTTAAAGTTAATATGAGAAGAAGCTTCATTACTTGCAACAAAGCGGGTTCCGATTTGAACAGCATCTGCTCCTAAAACCATAGCGGCTAGCATGCCTTGACCATTTGCAATTCCACCAGCTGCAATTATGGGAATATCTATAGCTTTAGCTATCATAGGGATTAATGTCAGGCTTGTGGTTTCATCTCGGCCGTTATGTCCGCCTGCTTCAAAACCTTCGGCTACAATAGCATCTACGCCTGCTGCTTGTGCTTTTTGGCCAAATTTGACACTGCTCACCACATGAACCACTTTGATCCCGTGTTCTTGAAGATGGGCAGTCCATGTTTTAGGGTTACCTGCAGAAGTAAATACAATTGGGACCTTTTCTTCTATAATGATAGACATGATTTTATCTAAATCAGGGTAAAGCATAGGGACATTTACAGCAAAAGGTTTTTGAGTTGCTTCTTTGCATTTTTGAATATGCTCCTTAAGTATGTCCGGATACATCGATCCCGCACCAATAATTCCCAATCCACCAGCTTCACTCACGGTACTTGCTAGTTTCCAGCCACTAGCCCAAATCATACCAGCTTGGATAATGGGGTAATCAACATTAAAAAGTTGAGTAATTCGATTGTTTATAAACATAATATAAATTTAAGAGATAACACCAGAACCTAATAGTTCGTCATTTTGATACCATGCAACAAATTGACCTTCAGAAATTGCAGATTGATTAGACTCAAATACAACAAATAAGTCATTTTCAGTTTGGATTAAAGTTGCCGATTCTAGAGATTGTCTATAGCGAATACGAGCTTTAACTTCTAGGGTTTCATGAGGTTTCAGCCTTAAATCGGTTCTTACCCAATGAATGTCTTTCTCTTTTACTTTCAAACAATTGCGGTACAACCCAGGGTGCGATTTGCCTTGACCCGTATAAATAGTATTGGTGTTAACATCGGTTTCTATAACGAATAAAGGTTCTTTAGTACCACCAACAGCTAAACCTTTACGCTGTCCTTTAGTGAAAAAGTGAGAACCAATATGTTCACCTACTTTTTTACCGTCGTTGAGTTGATAAGCGTAGGGCGTTGCCATTTTATCTAAAGTGGTATAATGGTAGTCCGTTAATGTTTTATAATCTACATGCTTTGGTGAACTATAATTTGGGTGATTAGATTCAATTTCAATAATGGTTCCCTGCTTAGGCTTAAGTTGTTGTTGTAAAAAATCTGGTAACCTTACCTTTCCTATAAAACATAAACCTTGGGAGTCTTTCTTATCTGCTGTAATTAAATCTAGTTGTGATGCAATTTCTCGAACTTCAGATTTTAGTAAATTTCCAATTGGGAAAAGCGCTTTTGATAATTGATCTTGTGAAATTTGACATAAGAAGTAAGATTGATCTTTACTTATGTCTTTGCCAGCGTATAATTGGTGAATTTCTTGCCCATCAACTTCAATAGTTGCTTTACGGCAATAATGACCTGTCGCAACATAATCGGCTCCTAATGATTCAGCTACCTTCAAGAATTCATCAAACTTTATTTCACGGTTACAAAGCACGTCAGGATTAGGTGTCCGGCCTGATTCGTACTCCTTAAACATATAGTCAACAATTTTTTTCTTGTACGACTTACTTAAATCTATGGTTTGAAAAGGAATACCAAGCTTTTCAGCTACCAGCATCGCATCATTACTGTCTTCAAGCCATGGGCATTCGTCTGAGACCGTGACCGAATCATCATGCCAATTCTTCATAAATAAGCCTATAACTTCATAGCCTGCCTTCTGGCATAAATGGGCAGTGACACTTGAATCAACACCACCACTTAGACCTACAACAACTCTTTTTTTCATTCAATTTAATTGAAAGGCAAAATTACAAATAATCATTAAAGGCTAGCAATCATCGACTATATTTAAGCCTGTTAACAAATGTTTATTATACATTAACTTTAATTAAACATAAATAGGATTATTAAGCTAGTACATTTACGTTAAATATAAAAATTCATACTATGAAACTCTATTTAAAATTTACTTTCATCGCTTTACTAGCATTGATTATCACATCTTGTGATGACGATGATGATAGCACAAATCCAAATGTACAAACCACATTTCAAATTATAGCAGCAAGTCCAGATCATACTATTTTGGAGCAAGCTTTAATTGATACAGGTTTAGACGCTGCACTTAATAGTGGAACTTATACTGTATTTGCTCCTACTGATGAAGCTTTTTCAGGTGTCTTATTAGACCAATTAAGCAACGAACAACTTAGTAATATTTTATTAAACCATGTAATTGATGGTTTAGCTGCTTCTAATACTTTAGAAAATGGTTATTTTACAACGTTAGCCACAGAATCGGCATCTGGTAACGATAACAATATTAGTATGTATATTAACACTGATTCTGGTGTTGAATTAAACGGTGAATCTACTGTAACAGTTGCTGACTTAGGTGCTAGTAATGGTATTGTTCATGTGGTTGATGCTATAATTCCTATTCCAACTGTTGTGACGTTTGCTACACTAGATCCAACTTTTGATACTCTTGAAGCAGCGTTAACAAGAGCAGATCAACCAGACTTTGTTGGTACGCTTTCGTCTTCTGGATCTCCAGCACCATTCACGGTATTTGCACCTACTAATCAAGCATTTTTAGATCTATTAGAAGAATTAGGCGCAACATCTTTAGATGATATTGATGGTCCAACCTTGACCTCGACTTTAAATTCTCATGTGATTGCTGGTCTTAACGTAACTTCAGGTGAATTACAATCTGGATCTGTTGGGACTTTAGGTGATGATGTAATTATTGATGCTGAAAATGTTCAGTTAGTCGATCAAAATGGTCGTACTATTGAAATTATAGTTACTGATGTTCAAACGAGTAACGGTGTCATTCATGCGATAGATCGTGTAATTCTTCCAGACGCTGCTGTAGAGTCTACTTTTGAAATTATTGAAGCTAGTCCAGATCACACAATTTTAGAACAAGCCTTAATTGATACGGGCTTGGATGTGGCTATTAACAATAATGAACTTACTGTTTTTGCACCGACTGATGCTGCATTTGGTAATATTGATATTTCAGGATTAACTGAAGACCAGTTAGCTAATGTTCTATTAAATCATACAGTGTCAGGAACAATCTTATCTGGTGATTTATCAAATTCTTACGCAAATACGCTAGCTGTAGAATCTAATACAGGTGATAATAATAACTTGAGTTTATACATTAATACAGATAACGGTGTTAGCTTAAATGGAATTTCAAACGTAACAACTCCAGACCTAGAAGCCTATAATGGTGTAGTTCATGTAGTTGATGCTGTAATTACTATTCCTGATGTCACTACGTTTGCTTTAGCCGATCCTAACTTTAGTATTTTAATTGATGCATTAACACGCGAGTCTAGCTTTACATATGTAAGTACGCTACAATCAACAGAATCTCCAGCACCTTTTACGGTATTTGCACCAACAAATGATGCATTTGTTGATTTACTAGCTGAGCTTGAATTAAACGCTTTAGCTGATGTTCCAACAGCAACTTTAGAAGCCACTTTAAATACTCATGTTGTCGCTGGCGCTAATGTTACTTCTGCTACTTTAACCAGTGGAACTGTATCTACTTTAGGTGACGATGTAACCATAGATGCTGACGAAACTACAGTGACTGATCCCAACGGTAGAGTTTCAAACATTATCGTGGTAGACGTTCAGGCTGGAAATGGTGTGATTCACGCTATAGATCAAGTCTTGTTGCCACAACAATAGTCAATAAGTTTATAAATTTAAAAAGGGTGCTATTAATAGCACCCTTTTTTTTGTTTGAAACCTTTTTTGATGACAAGGTTCCCAATAAACCGAATGCAGCCGCATCTAGATTTTGTTAACATGTAACTACAAGTAGCTTATAAGCTCGTAAACTTATTTAATGAACTCCATTTTGGGCTAAAATCTGCTCACAGATCCCCAAAAAAGACTTAATATTTACAACTATATTATTCCGGCCATTAGTTAATTGGTTTATTTCTTTTCAGTTGATTTCCTTACCTATTAAATTAAGTATAGAAAATTACAAGGCATCATAAGGCTATCTCTCTTAAGCAGTTGTTTAGTGTTCAATATTTTCCCTTTTATTATGGCTGCTATATTCAACAAAAAAAGGCACTCTTCTTGGAGTGCCTTTTTAACTTGAATCTATAAGTTGAAGTTATTTATTCTTCTTCTTTTGTTGTTCTTCAGCTTGTTCCATGATTTCTTGAAATTTACGAGCAAACTTTCCTTTCTTCTTTGGTTTTTTCTTCTTTTTCTCTTCAATCTTTGCTAGTATTCTGTTTTCATCAATAATGACGTGTTTAATTACAAGCATAATGCCAATGGTAATTAAATTGGAGATAAAGTAATACAGTGATAAACCACTTGCATAATTATTGAAGAATATAAGCATCACAAGCGGTGATAAGTACATGATAAACTTCATGTTTGGCATACCCGGTTGTTGCGCTTGTTGCATATTTTGCCCCGTAGTCATCATCATATAGATAAAAATAGCAATAGAGGCTAATATTGGGAATAAACTAACGTGATCGCCATAAAAAGGAATATTGAATGGCAAAGAGGCTATAGAGTCGTAACTCGATAAATCATCAGCCCACAAAAACGGTTTTTGACGTAGATCAAACGCACTTGGGAAAAATTGAAACAAAGCGTAAAATACCGGAATTTGGAGTAAGGCTGGAATACAACCCGCAAGAGGACTCACCCCGGTTTTACTATACAGCTTCATGGTTTCTTGCTGCTTTTTCATAGCATTGTCCTTATGCTTTTCATTAATCTCATTAATCTCAGGGCGTAAGACCTTCATCTTAGCTTGCGACAAATAAGATTTGTAGGTTACTGGCGATAACACAATTCTAACTGCAATGGTCATAACAACAATTGCTAATCCATAATTTCCCAAAAAGCCACTCAAAAAGCCAAAGAATGGGATAAAAACATACTCATTAATCCAGCCAAAAATACCCCAACCTGTTGGTACAACCTCGTCAAGGTTTCGTTTGTAGTCTTTTAAAACTTGATAATCGGCTGGGCCATAGTATAAGTCCATGCTTTCATTAAACTCGCCATTCGCTAAAGCTAATGGTAGCTCAGCTCTAAAAGCTTTCGTATAAAGAGTATCTACTTCTTCATCTTCTACTAAATTTTGAGATAAGAAGCGTCCTTTGTCAAATGAGTTATCGTTAAGTAAGATTGTAGTAAAAAAGTGTTGCTTAAAGGCAAACCAGTCTACATCAATTTCATTTTCTTCATCTTCAGTGCCTTGTCCTGTATAGCTATCTTTATCGCCTTCGTATTGGTAAACTATTTCAGTGTAGCGATTTTCATAAGAGATACTTTTAGCACGATGATAAGCTTTTAAATCCCAAGATAATTGCGCTTCAGTGCCCGATATAACAGAATTAAGCCCTTGAGATCTAATATTAAAGTCTAACATATAATCTTCAGGCTTTAAGCTATACGAAAACTCAAGGTATTCATTTTCGGAAACTTTTGCACGCATACTTAAGTTTGTAGATCCTTCATTTTGTCTAATTTCAGGAATAAAACTTAAATCTTCTGTGTTTAAATTTCTGTTATCTTGTGTGGTAAAATTAATGTTGAAATTAGAGTTACCATCTTTGATTAAATAGACGGGTTCTCCATCATAAGTATCAAAGGCTTTTAATTTAGCCTCAATAACTTGGCCACCTCTATGAGCGACTTTAAGGACTAAAACCTCATTTTCTATTTCTGTATAATCTTGCTTGAATTGGCTTGCTAAAGCAGAAGAATAAGCAAAAGCACCAAATTGTTGCTGGGCGATTAAATTTTCTATAGAGTCGTTAAGTTGTGGGTTTCGTGTCTGTTTTTCGTTTCCAGTTGAAGCCGCCGAAATTGATGAATTGGTAGAGCTTTTTAAGCTATCAACTTGGGTTGTTGTTACGGTTTCGGTTTGTGGCTCAATTTCTTCAGCAGGTCTAAAATACATCCAGGCTAATAAAATAGCACCAATCAGTAAAAAGCCGATTACCGAATTTTTGTCAAATTTTCCTTTTTCTTCCATGCGTTAAATGCGCTTAATTATAATTCAACTTACAAAAGTGAGTATTTTGACTGACTTTTCCTTGAATCTATCTAATTTATTTAAGTTTTATTGTTTTGAATTATGGTAGGTTTTGGCTGCCTTAATAAAGGCTAAAAATACGGGATGCGGTTTAGCAACGGTACTTTTATATTCAGGATGAAATTGTACACCTACGAAAAATGGGTGATTTTCCAACTCGATAGCTTCTACTAATCCAGTCTTAGGATTTTTACCGCTACATATTAATCCGTTTTCTTGAAGCTGGTTTACATAGCTATTATTAACTTCATAGCGATGTCTATGGCGTTCGGTGATATGGGTTTGTTTGTATATTTCAGCTAAACGGCTACCTTCAGTAAGTTCGCAATCCCAAGCACCAAGTCGCATAGTTCCACCATAATGTTCAAGACTTTTTTGATCATCCATTAAATCAATCACAGGATGCTTAGTGTCTGGATTCATTTCAGTCGAGTTAGCCTCCGTTAAATTTAAAACGTTTTGACTAAACTCAATCACTGCCATTTGTAACCCTAGGCAAATCCCAAAAAATGGTATTTTATGGGTGCGTGCATACTTTACCGCTTCAATTTTACCTTCGATACCGCGTTCGCCAAAACCAGGTGCTACTAAAATGCCATCTAAGGTTTTTATAGTGTCTTGCTCGTCTTCAATAAATTCTGAATGAATGCTCACCACATTTACTACAACATCGTTATAAGCGCCAGCATGAATAAAGGCTTCTAAGATCGATTTGTAAGAATCTTGTAGTTCTACATATTTCCCAATCAAGCCTATATTAATTTCAGTGGTTGCTTCTTTTAATTTTTTCAAAAAGGCGTTCCATTGGCTTAAGTCAGCTTTCGAATCTGTTGGGAGGTTCAATTTCTCAAGTGTGATCACGTCCAAGCCTTCGGCCATCATTAAATTTGGGACATCGTAAATGGTATCAGCATCAATAGATTCGATAACAGCTTCTTTTTTTACATTGCAAAAAAGCGCTAATTTTCTTCTTATATCGTCGCTAATATGGTGTTCGGTTCGGCACACTAAAATTTCAGGTGAAATACCACTTTCCATTAAGGTTTTTACGCTGTGCTGTGTTGGCTTTGTTTTTAACTCGCCAGCTGCTGATAAGTAAGGAATTAAAGTAAGGTGAATCACAAGCGCATTGTGTTCTCCTAGTTCCCATTTAAGTTGTCTTACGGCTTCGATGTATGGTAAAGACTCGATATCACCAACGGTTCCACCAATTTCAGTAATGACAATATCGTAGGTTCGATCTTGGCCTAATATTTTGATCCGTTCTTTTATTTCATTAGTGATATGCGGAACAACCTGTACTGTTTTGCCTAAAAATTCACCTCTACGTTCTTTTTCTATTACATTCTGGTAAATACGACCCGTGGTTACATTATTAGCTTGAGAAGTGTTTACATTTAAAAAACGTTCGTAATGCCCAAGATCTAAATCGGTTTCAGCCCCATCTTCAGTGACAAAGCATTCTCCATGTTCGTAAGGGTTCAAGGTGCCAGGGTCTACATTAATGTAAGGATCTAGCTTTTGGATCGTACAAGTGTAACCTCTTGATTGTAAAAGTTTAGCTAAAGAAGCAGCGATTATTCCTTTCCCGAGAGACGAAGAAACACCGCCTGTGACAAATATATACTTTGTTTCGGCCATTGTGTTGAAATTATGTCTTTACGGGATGCAAAAGTACCAATTATTTTGAGCTAAAGCGAGTACATGCTCTATCTTTTTATTGATTTGCTTATCTTTTGTTGCTAAGTACATAATTCACTTCATTTTATCTTGCATCAACTTTATAAATTGTTACTTTTGTAAACCTAAAATTATATCTTTTAAAACCTGATTATGAATTTACACGAATATCAAGGCAAAGAAATATTAAGTAGTTTTGGAGTGAACGTGCAACGTGGTATTGTTGCTAAAACACCAGAAGAAGCAGTTGAAGCTGCTAAAAAACTGACCGAAGAAACTGGCACAGGCTGGCATGTGATTAAAGCACAAGTTCATGCAGGTGGTCGTGGTAAAGGCGGTGGCGTAAAACTAGCTAAAAACTTAAAAGAAGTCGAGGAATTGGCCGGCCAAATTATTGGGATGGACCTTGTAACACCTCAAACGTCTAAGGAAGGAAAACGTGTTCATCAGGTTTTAGTTTGTGAAGACGTTTATTACCCTGGAGATAACGAACCAGAAGAATACTATATGTCTGTATTGTTAAATAGATCTACAGGGCGCAACATGTTAATGTATTCTCCAGAAGGAGGAATGGACATTGAAACAGTTGCAGAAGAAACACCAGATTTAATATTCACTGAAGAAATAGATCCGGCAACAGGTATTTTACCGTTTCAAGCAAGACGAGTTGCTTTTAATTTAGGTTTGTCAGGTAAAGGGTTTAAAGAAATGGTGAAGTTTGTAATGTCTTTATATAAAGCTTACGATAAGTCTGATTCTTCTTTATTTGAAATTAATCCAGTGTTAAAAACGAGTGACGACAAAATTTTGGCTGTCGATTCTAAAGTAAGCATAGACGATTCAGCTTTATTTAGACATAAAGATTACCAAGAAATGCGTGACATTCGTGAGGAAGACCCAACCGAAGTTGAAGCTAAAGAAGCTGGTTTAAGTTATGTAAACTTAGATGGTAACGTTGGTTGTATGGTAAATGGTGCTGGACTTGCAATGGCTACTATGGACTTAATTAAATTTGCTGGTGGTGAACCTGCTAATTTCTTAGACGTAGGTGGTACTGCCGATGCAAAACGGGTAGAAGAAGCGTTTAGACTAATACTTAAAGACGAAAAAGTTGAAGCGATTTTGATTAACATTTTTGGTGGTATTGTACGCTGTGACCGTGTTGCACAAGGTGTTGTAGAAGCTTATAAAAATATGGGAGACCAAATTAAAGTCCCAATTATTGTAAGATTACAAGGGACTAACGCTGTCGAGGCTAAAGAGTTAATTGATAATTCTGGTTTAGCAGTTGAAAGTGCTGTATTGTTTAAAGAAGCTGCTGATAAAGTTCAAGAGGTACTTGCTTAAGAATACACATATACTACTATAATAAAAAAACCTGCTAGATTCTAGCAGGTTTTTTTATTATAGTAAAAATTTTAATTTACTTTTCTTCAAGAAGTGTTTTGATACGTTTAAGTGCTTCTCTAATGTCGTCTTCGCTTGCTGCATAAGAAATTCTAATACAGTTTGGGTTACCAAAAGCTTCACCGGTTACGGTGGCTACATGAGCTTCTTCTAGTAGCAACATCGAAAAATCGGTAGCATTAGAGATGGTTTTACCTTTAATGGTTTGGCCAAAATGTGCGCTTACATTAGGGAACACATAAAATGCACCTTGAGGTTGGTTGCATGTAAATCCATCAATTTCACTGAGTAGTCCTAAAATAAGTTCCCGTCTGGATTCAAATTTATCAATCATAAATTGAATCTTAGATTTATCAGCTTGCATGGCGGTAATTACAGCACGTTGTGCAATACAATTTGCTCCACTGGTAACTTGACCTTGTAATTTCGTGCAAGCTTTAGCAACATGTTCTGGAGCACCTATATACCCGATGCGCCAGCCTGTCATTGCAAATGCTTTTGAAACTCCATTGACAGTAATGGTGTTATTAAACATGCCTTCAATACTGGCCATGGAAACATGAGGGTCACCAAAATTAATATGTTCGTAAATCTCGTCACTCACGACTATAATTTGCGGGTGCTTTTTTAAAATTTCAGCAAGTTTCTCAAGCTCGTCTTTGGTGTACACACTACCACTAGGATTACATGGTGATGAATACCATAACATTTTCGTGTTAGGTGTAATGGCATCTTCTAGTTGTTCAGGGGTAATTTTAAAATCCTGCTCTATATCTGTCGTTAATTCAACTGGTATACCTTCATTTAGTTTTACAATATCACGGTAACTTACCCAATATGGGCATGGCAAGAGTACCTCGTCACCTGGATTTAGAAGGGCAGATGCTATATTGTAAAGCGATTGCTTTGCGCCAGTAGAGACTACAATTTGAGAGGTTGAGTATTCAAGATGGTTATCGCGTTTAAACTTATATTGTATTGCTTCTTTTAATTCGTTGTAGCCATCAACCGGTGTATAGGAATTGTAGTTTTCGTTTATAGCATTGATAGCTGCTTCTTTTATGAAATCAGGTGTATTAAAATCGGGTTCACCTAAGCTAAGCCCTATTATTGATTTTCCTTCAGCCTTAAGTTCTCTTGCTTTTGCTGCCATCGCTAGCGTGGCAGAAGTCTCAAGTTTATTGACTTTATCTGATAATCCGTTCATGGTAGGTTAGGTTATTTAAATTATGAGGCCAAATTAACTCCAGGTTTAGCACCTAATTTTTTAAGATATTTAAAATGTGATTTAATAGCTGCACGTGTAGTCTCGTATTCATTATAAGGTAAGTTAAACTCCTCAGCTGTTTCTCTAACAATTTTAGCAATCTTATCGTAATGTATATGGCTAATATTAGGGAATATGTGGTGTTCTACTTGGTGATTTAAACCGCCTGTGAACCAATTAACAATTTTATTATTAGTTGCAAAATTAGTTGTTGTAAATAATTGGTGAATTGCCCATGTATTTTTCATTTCACCTTTTTCATTAGGGAGAGGCATTTCGTTTTCTTCAACTACGTGCGCTAGTTGAAAAATGATACTTAAAATCAAACCAGCCGTGTAATGCATGACAAAAAATCCAAGTAAGACTTTCCACCAGGTAATACCTACTAACATAGGAATCACTAACCAAATGGTAATGTAAATTAGTTTGGTAATAGCCAAAGTACTCCATTGCTTTAGCGGACTAGGCATTTTTCCAAAAGCAAGTTGTCGTTTTAGGTAATCTCTTGTTTGTTTAAAGTCTGTAGTTAAAGCCCAATTAAAGGTTAGTAAACCATACAAAGCCACAGAGTAAATGTGCTGGAATTTATGAAATCTATGCCATTTGGTATGCTTAGAGAATCTTATAATACGGCCAGCGTCTAAATCTTCATCGTGGCCATGAATATTGGTGTATGTGTGGTGTAAAACATTATGCTGTACTTGCCAGTTGTATACATTTCCTGCAAGAATGTAAATGCTACTTCCCATAAATTTGTTTACCCATTTTTTACTTGAATATGTTCCATGATTTCCATCGTGCATTACATTCATTCCTACGCCTGCCATACCAGCACCCATTAATACGGTGAATAGTAATTTCCACCAACTTGAAATGTCAAGAAATAAGATTAAAAAATAAGGAGATAAAAACAGCGAAAACATAACAATGGTCTTCAAATGAAGTTTCCAGTTTCCAGTTTTCTTGATGTTGTTTTCTTTGAAGTACGTGTTTACACGCTTGTTGAGGGTTCTAAAAAATTTTTGAGGATCTTTTCTAGAAAATTTAACCGTAGGAGTTGTCATATAAATAAACTTAAAAAAACAAATATATTAATAAATTGCTCAAGACTGCTTAGACGGCTGTTAATTTAGGGCAGTTTATAGTTGCTTTCACAATTATAACCAAGCTTTCCATTACAATGCCAGTTACAAAACTCTGCAAATCATAGCTTTTAGGGTTTTCAAGTTATCAAACCTAAAAACTTAGATTTGCTAGTTGGGTTTTGTGGTCTGGGATTTTCATTTCAATCTTTACTGCAGCTACATAGTTGAAACCTAGTCGTATTTAAATTCTTTTTTTATGTCTACTTTTGTCAAAAATTCACAAATTTATATGTCTGTTAAACTTATACAATCTTACTTTCCAAAGCTTACAGAAAACCAATTTGAACAATTTCAAGCTATAAGTGAAGTTTATAAAGATTGGAATCAAAAAATTAATGTCGTATCTCGTAAAGACATAGATGAGATTTATACACGTCATGTTCTTCATAGTTTAGGTATTGCAAAAGTTCAAGAATTTAAACCTGGTTCTAAGGTTTTGGACGTTGGCACTGGAGGCGGTTTTCCAGGTATTCCATTAGCCATATTATTTCCTGAAACCCATTTCACGATGGTTGATAGTATTGGAAAAAAAATAAAAGTAGTCAATGAAGTTGTAGAGGCTTTAGAGCTTAAAAATGTAACAACTATTAACGATCGTGTAGAGCAAGTGAATGATCAATTTGATTTTATTGTTAGTCGAGCAGTTGCAGTTATGCCTAGTTTTGTGAGGTGGGTAAAAGGTAAAATAGCTAAAGAAAGCATACATGAGTTAAAAAATGGAATCCTTTACTTAAAAGGAGGTGATTTGTCTGAAGAGCTTAAAACTTACAAAACAGTTAAAGTACACGAGTTGTCACAGTTTTTTGACGATCCTTTTTTTGATACCAAAAAAGTGGTGTACTTGCCTATGAAGTATAAATAAAAAAAGGCTCGATATTTCGAGCCTTTTCAATTAAGTTTAATTAGTGGTTAGCCCATAAATGGGTATCTATAATCTGTCGCGGGAACAAAAGTTTCTTTAATTAAACGTGGTGAAGTCCAACGTAATAAGTTTAACTTCGATCCAGCTTTATCATTAGTACCACTATTTCTTGCGCCACCAAAAGGTTGGCGACCAACAACAGCCCCCGTACATTTATCGTTTATGTAAAAATTACCAGCAGAGTTTTCCAATATATCTGTAGCCAGACTTGCTGCATATCGATCTGTAGATATAATAGACCCTGTTAATCCATATGGGCTTGTTTCATCTACTAGATGTAAAGTTTCTTCAAATTGATCATCGTCGTAAACATAAATCGTTAACACCGGTCCAAATAATTCGGTTTCCATAGTGGTGTATTTTGGATTGCTAGTCACAATTACTGTAGGTTCAACAAACCATCCTTTAGACTTGTCGCAATTTCCGCCCACTATAATTTCAGCGTCATCATCTTTTTTAGCTTGTTCTATATAGCCGGATAATTTATCGAAAGAAGCTTCGTGTATTACTGCCGTCACAAAATTTTCCATATGTTCTGGTGAACCCATTTTAAAAGACTTAACATCTTCTACCAATAGATCTTTTACTTCTGGCCAAATACTTTTTGGTATATAGCTTCTTGAGGCTGCACTACACTTCTGACCTTGAAATTCAAAAGCACCTCTCGCTAATGCTGTAGAGACAACTTTAGCCGGAGCTGATTTATGGGCAACTATATAGTCTTTTCCGCCTGTTTCTCCTACAATACGTGGGTAGGTTTTGTACTGATGGATATTTTGTCCAATTTTAGCCCAAATACCTTTAAACACATTAGTACTCCCTGTAAAGTGAACTCCAGCAAAATCTGGCGATGCTAAAACAGTGTCGGTAATCATTTCTGGGTCACCAACTATCATATTAATAACACCAGCAGGTAAGCCCGCTTCTTTAAAGACCTCCATAATAACTTGAGCAGAATACATTTGAGCGTCTGAAGGTTTCCAAACCGCAACATTACCCATTAAAGCAGCACTTGACGGTAAATTACCAGCGATTGCTGTGAAGTTAAAAGGTGTGATAGCATATACAAAACCTTCTAGTGGACGGTGTTCCACACGATTCCAAGCCTGTGCATCAGATTCTGGTTGCTCCTCATAGATTTGTGTCATGTACTCTACGTTGAACCTTAGGAAATCAACAATTTCACAAGCAGCATCTATTTCAGCTTGAAAAATAGTTTTAGATTGGCCAATCATTGTAGACGCATTCATTTTATCGCGATAAGGTCCTGCAATTAAATCGGCTGCTTTTAAGAATACAGCAGCGCGTTGCTCCCATGGTAATTTAGCCCACTTCTTTCTAGCTTCAAGTGCTGTAGAAATTGCATCTTCAACATGAGATTTTTCAGCTAAATGATAAATGCCCACTTCTTTTTGGTGATCATGTGGTGGTCTAATGCTTGCAGTTTTGCCCGTTTTTATTTCTTTACCACCAATATATAGAGGAACTTCAACATGAGAATTATAGAGTTGTTTGTAAGTGTTTAAAACTGACTCTCTTTCTGGAGTTCCTGGTGCATATGATTTTATTGGCTCGTTGACAGCCGGCGGAACTTGAAAAAATCCTTTTCCCATAATTTATATTTTTTTAATGATTTATAATGTGGGCTAAAGATACTTAAATTGAGAGGAATTAAAAGCTAATAAAAATAAGGTTTTATTAATGATTGTTAAATTTATAATAACCTAGTTTCTGAGATTTCGACTCAGTGCTTTACCAACTCCTATAACTTTATCAAAACGCCCGCCAATTGCTCTGTAGTAGACTAAAACGGTGTATAGGTTTTCAGTTTGTGAATAGTTCCCACTCACAATATTATTCTTAAAATTGTTATTTTTTGTATAGAAGACATATTTATAATTGTAAAAGCCTTGTTTTAAAACCATATCGCCTTCGTAGGTATTGGTGTTGCGGTTAAAACGCATCATGGTAAGATCGGTTAATGTGTAGTTGTTAAAACGGCCGTAAATATGAACCTCACCTTCTTTAAGGTTTTGAGGTGTTTTAAGTTCAAAATGAACACGTGTATAATCAGCTTCTCGGCTTACATCATCACCTTGAATGGTATTAATTTGAAAAGCACCATTAATATCAGGGTTGAAGGTATACACTGATTCTGAGCGGTCGTAATTGGTAAACAAAAAAGATTCGTAAATATCGTTTAATTCTATTGATCTTATTCTTGATGTTCCTGCTCTAACATCTTTGGTGTCAAAATTCAAAAACTCATTACCGCCACCAAATGAGCTTTTATTGTTGTAGCGATAGATCAAAGTATTTCCTTGGTTAAATTGTGGCTTTAAATTATAAATCCCCGTTGAGAAGTCATTGTTTTGAACAATAACTGTTTTTACAGTTTCTTCAGGATTTCTGAAGATAAACCCTTCACGGCCAATTTCAAAATTTATTACTTGATGCGAATCGGTGTACTCTAAACGTCGGTCTTCTCTAATGGTAATATCTACATTGACTTCAGGTTCATAAATGATAAATTTGCGTGAGAATATGACATTATCATCTACATCTTTTATAAAAAGCATGTAATTGCCGGTTTTGGTAAAAGCACGCGTATTTTGATTGGGAATGCTAAGTTTGTAGTTAGTGTAGGGTTGAAAGGTGCTGAGTGAATTTTGAAAATTGAAAAGGCGTATATCATCAAAGCCTATCAAATATTCATTTTGCGCTAAATTTGATATGGTCCAATCAAAATTATAATGTTTAATTTCATAATAATAATCGGTCTCGCTGGCATTGAGATCATCAAATTCTAGACTCAAACTTTCACCAAGTCGCATAATAGGTGTTCCACTAAACTCATCGCTACTTGACTTAAAAATAACAGTTTTTATATGTTTAGGAGGAATAACTTCAAAAGTTTGCGAATATGAAAGATTTAAAGCGATAACACTAAGAAATATATAACAAGATAATCTCATCTTTTTAATACAAATATAGGAAAGTAAGTTTTGTTTGTTTAGAACGATTATAAATAATATAAGTATAACTTTTGTTTATCAGGAAATTGTCTCTTCTGTTATTATATTTGCCATCCAATTTTAAACTATACGTTGCACATGTCTAAAAACGTTAAAGTTAAGAAAGGATTAAAGCTTTCTTTTAAAGGCGAAGCGGAGAAAATTCTGGAAACAGCTCCGTTGTCTAAAACCTACGCGATAAAGCCGCCAAATTTTTACTCTGTTGTTCCAAAAATGACAGTTAAAGAAGGAGCAAAGCTTAAAGCTGGGGACGAATTATTTTATTCTAAATATGCTGATCAAACGCGATTTGTTGCTCCGGTAAGCGGAATTTTAAAAGAAATTGTGAGAGGTGCCAAGCGAAAAATTTTAGAATTGAGAATTGAGGCTGACTCTCAAATAGAATACAAAGACTTTGGATCTCTTGATCCTCTTTCTGCTTCAGCTGAACAGGTGAAGTCAAAGGTTTTTGAGTCAGGTTTAGGGGCTTTTATTAAGCAACGTCCTTATGATGTTTTAGCAAATGCTGAAGATGAGCCTAAAGCTATCTACGTAACCACATTTAATTCAGCTCCAATTGTTGGAGACCTAGAATTTATACTCAAAAACAAACAAGAATTATTCCAAACGGGTATAAATGTCTTGTCTAAACTTACTAAAGGGAAAGTTTATGTAGGCGTTGAAGCTTCTTCGAACTCTTTCCTTAAGTCTATTGATAATGCTGAAATACTATCGGTTTCAGGGCCACATCCTGCTGGTAATATTGGAACGCTTGTTCATGAGACCGAACCAATGAATCAAGGCGAGCGGGTATGGTCTGTGGGTGCTGAGGATGTTACTATCATTGGTGAATTGTTTAAAACTGGTAAATTTAATGCAGAGCGCACGGTGGCAGTTACCGGTGAGTCTGCGAAAGCCAGAAAATATTATAAAACTTTAATTGGTGCTGAAATCCAATCCTTTGTTGGAGACATAGAAGATAACTCTCGATTAATTTCTGGAGACGTTTTAACTGGTGATAAAGTTGAAGCTACAAGTTACATGAATTTTTACGATAACGAATTAAG
>CBFHKB010000011.1:0-27653 GCA_965656295.1 Psychroflexus sp. | reverse complement strand
GGTCCATGTGTTGGTAAGCAAGACTTAAAGCTGTTGCCATTGCACCAACACTATAAACATTTTCAGTCCCTGCACGGCGACCACGCTCTTGAGAACCACCAAAGACCAACGGTCTAATCGCATATTTTGATTTGATAATTGCAAATCCTACACCTTTTGAACCATTAAATTTATGAGCACTTGCAGTAAGAAAATCAATAGGAATATGCGCTAAATCTAATGGATAAAATCCAATACTTTGCACCGTATCACTATGAAAAAGCGCCTGATGTTTTTGGCATAGTTCACCAATAGTTTGTAATTGATTAATGTGTCCGACTTCATTATTAATGTGCATTAAAGAAACCAATGTTGGCCGTTCAGTTTCAGCTAATAAATGTTCTAAATGCTTATAATCTATTAAACCTTTGGAATCTAAGTTTACGTAAACCACCTCAACAGGATGAGACGCTTTCAATTCTTCAACACAATTTAGAACAGCATGATGTTCAATTTTTGAAGTAATTATGCGTTTTACACCTAAATCTTTAACCGCACCAATTAAAATTAAATTATCGGCCTCAGTGCCGCCGGAAGTAAACACAATTTCTCTCGACTTAACCTCCAATAATTTGGCTATTTTTTTACGACTCGATTCTAATAAAGCTTTTGCTTTTCGACCAGCGGCATGCGTTGAAGATGGATTTCCAAAATTATCTTTCATTAAATCAACCATAATCTCGATAGATTCAGGTCGCATTGGCGTCGTGGCTGCATGATCAAAGTAAACGTTGCGCATGAGAAATTATTTTCTACAAAATTAGTGCAATTATAGATTTGAAGACTGATATTTATCAAAGAGATACCTTAAATTTGAAAAAAAATTGAAATGAAGCGTTTTTTTTTCTTAATCGGTTTAGTGTTTCTTAGCTGTGATGATGGCGATGCCATCATTACCAACTTTAACTTTTCTGATGCCACACCTTTAGAAGTATGCCAAGAGGATACTAATTATGTATTACATTACACTGATCCTGAAACCAATGAAGCTATCTCGTTTCAGTTTTCAAGTCCGAATTTCCAAACCAGTTACGAAGGTTTTGAAGCACCAGATCCCATTACAATAAACCTAGGTCCTTCGAGTGTTTTAAATTATAGAACGCTCTCTAACTCTACCAGCTCTAACACCTATTTTTGCCAAGACATTCCGCCTAGTTCACCTAGCGTTATCGAAGAATATCAAAGCACTTCTGGTGGCCAAGCCATAATTACATTAGAGGTATTTGAAGAAGATGATAATGATGGTGTGGAAGCCGGTTTAGAAGATATTAATCAGAACGGTAATTTATTTGATGATGATACTGACGATGATGGCATCCCAAACTTTTTAGACGTAGATGATGATAATGATAACGTGCTTACTGAAGTTGAAAATATTAATGAAGATAACCCGAACCAATTTCCAGATACCGATAATGATGGCTTTCCAAACTATCTAGATAATGATGATGATAATGATGAAGTGTTGACTAGAAACGAAGATTTAAATGCGCTTGAAAATGGAATTCTAAACCCTGCAGATGATGTAAATGCTGAAGGCTTACCAAATTATCTTAATCCAAATATTTCAGAATCAGTTATTATTGAAGGCGTAAGAAGTAATCAAATTACAAGACGATTTAGAGTCCAAATAGCTTTTATTAATGTCACGCTAAATAATGTTAATAACAATCAAACTGTTACTATTTCAAGACTTGATATGGGATTTATTGAAACAACAACACAGGAAGACTTAGTGGAGAGTAATTAGTGCTGATAAATGTAAACCTCAGTAGCACCAAAGCCATAAGTTTTAAATTCAGCATCATAAAAATCAATAGTATCGTAACGCCTAAACAAGGTTTCAAGTTCTTGTCTTAAAACACCTTCTCCAACGCCATGTATAAATACTAGTCGTTTTTGGCGAGATTTAATGGCTTGCTCTAAACGAAGTCTTGCCGTATCTAATTGAAGGTTAAGCATATCAAAATTGCTCATACCTTTGGTATGATTGGTAAGCTCATGTATGTGAAGATCTATTTCAATCACAGGAATATCACGAACCGCCTTTTTTGAAACTGGAGGCCGTTGAGATTTTAAGTCTGTATTGATCTTTTCGGCGGCTTGGTGAAATGTTGGTGAAATATCAAGTGGTTTTCTTGGGACCACTTGCTGTACAAAAACTTCCAACTGAAACCCATCAGCATCTTGTATAGTCACCATTTCTTGATCAATCGCGACGACTTCTCCCGTAATCGTATCATCTAAAACTTCAACTAAATCGCCTACTTTAATCATTTAAGCTCTAGGGTTTTCTGAATCGTCCTGAGAGGTTGTTGAAATATCTTGTTCACCCTCAAATTCATTAGTATGATCAAATTCTTGATCTAATTCAGCAGGATTTGATTGATCCTTGGGGTTGTCTTGAGCCCATTGTTTTGTTGAATTATAAAGACCGAACATTAACAATATTAAGCCAATAATTTTTATGTAAACAACATCTGTTTTCTCGACTAAATCATAAATTAATAAGCCTGCTCCGATAAGGATAATTAAGGTAAATATGGCTTGCCGCTTAGTATTAATCATCAAGTTAATTTTAAAACAAAGATACTACTTCTGTAGTGACCCGTCTATATTTTTAAGGTTTTGAATTTATTTTATAAGGAAATGTTATAAATTAGATGCCAAATCTAAACTCTTAACAAATGGAAGTTCAAAAACCAAAACATCCGCAAAACCATTTGGCTATGGCTATTATTTCAACATTGCTATGTTGCCAACCTTTTGGTATTGTTAGTATTGTTTATGCGGCCCAGGTTAACTCGAAATATGCAGCAGGTGACTACGAAGGCGCTCAGCGTTCGTCAAAAAATGCTAAAACATGGTGGATTGTTTCTGTTGTGGCAGCACTTGCCGTTTGGTTAATCCTAATTTTAATCTATGGTATTGCTATTTTTGGCATGATTGCCTCAGGAGAATTTAATTAATGACGCGATTAACTCAATTTATAATATTTAGTAGCCTAGCAGTAATAGCTGTATTACTGCTAGGTTTTTATCTGAATTTCAACCCTACGCAACATGACTTTTTCCCGAAATGCATGTTTCATAGCCTAACAGGCTTACATTGCCCTGGCTGCGGTAGCCAACGTGCGGTTCATGCCATTTTAAATGGTGATATTTTAAGTGGACTGCAGCACAATATCCTCATTATTTTTGCTATTTTAGTCTTAGGTTATCAAGCGTTTAGATTAATCTTAGCGCATTATTATCCTCAAAACACCACTAATTTATTAAACCATCCTAAAACACCTTGGATTATTTTAGGAGTCATTGTTGCATTTTGGATCTTAAGAAATATTCCCATTTTACCTTTTAGCTACTTAGCACCTTAAAGCTTTTTAAAAGCAGACATTTATTGGCAGATATATTTCTATTTTTGTAAAAAAATTGATATATGTCAACACCTATAGAACAACTTCAACCACAAGGGATTTGGAAAAATTTTGCCAAACTTAACGCTGTACCTCGTGCTTCTAAAAAAGAAGAACGCGTTATTAAATTTATGCTGCAGTTTGGAAAAAGCCTTCAACTTGAAACCTTTCAAGACGCTGGCCAAAACGTAATTATTAAAAAACCGGCCTCTCAAGGTTACGAAAACCGTAAACCGATTGTGATGCAATCGCATTTAGATATGGTTCATCAAAAAAATAACGCCACTACATTTGATTTTAACACCCAAGGTATCGAGATGTACGTTGATGGTGACTGGGTCAAAGCCAATGGAACCACCTTAGGAGCCGACAACGGCTTAGGGGTCGCCACAATTATGGCTATTTTAGAATCTAACGAGATTGAACACCCCGCTATTGAAGCCTTGTTTACCATTGATGAAGAAACAGGCATGACCGGAGCTAAAAATTTAGAGCAAAACCTTCTTGAGGGAGAAATTTTACTTAACCTAGACACCGAAGAAGATGATGAAATTGGCATTGGATGCGCCGGTGGTGTTGACTTAACAGCGACTCGATTTTATATAGAAGAATCTATCCCAGAAAATTATACCGCTTTTCAGTTAATTATTAATGGCTTAAATGGTGGACACTCAGGGATGGATATTATTAAAGGGCTTGGTAATGCAAACAAGCTTCTTAACCGCTATTTATACCTAGCACACAACAAGTACAAAATGCGTTTAGCCTCATTTACTGGAGGTGGTCTGAGAAACGCCATCCCGCGTGAAAGTGAAGCTATTATTTGTGTAAACCAACAAGACGTAACGGAATTAAAAGCCGAGTTTGCTCAATTAACTGAAGCTATTAAAACGGAGTATAAAACTTTAGAACCTCAGCTTAACATGAGTATAACTGAAGTTGAATCTCCACAAAAAGTCATTAGCGCCGATGTTCAAGACTTATTTATAAAATCTATCTACGCTATTCCAAATGGAGTGTACCGGATGAGTCCAGATATTGAAGGTTTAGTAGAAACCTCTAACAATCTAGCTAAAATTGAAGCAAAAGACGGTAAAATTGAACTCTTATGCCTTACCCGTTCTTCGGTTGAAAGCACAAAAGTTGATTTAACAAACTCGATTTCAAGTAGCCTAGACTTAGCCGGGTTTAGTGTAGAGTTATCAGGTGATTACCCTGGTTGGCAACCAGATACCGATTCTGAGATTTTAAAAATTCTTGATCAAGTTTATCAAAAACAAACTGGTGAAAAACCGCATATCGCAGCCTGTCACGCTGGTTTAGAATGTGGTATTTTAGGTAGCCACTATCCTAAGATGGATATGATTTCTTTTGGACCTACAATTCGTGGTGCACACTCTCCAGATGAACGAGCTAGTATTTCAAGTACGCAAAAGTTTTGGAATCTTACCTTAGAGCTCTTAAAGCATATTCCAAAACAATAAACGTTAGTCAATAAAACCCCTGAAATATTATTCGGGGGTTTTTACTTTAATCTAAAAACTCTTGGCATAGCTTATTGAAGCTTTACTCTTCAAATAAAGATGAAGACAAGTAACGGTCGCCACGATCGCAAACAATACTCACCACAACGCCTTCATCAATTTGGTCGCAAATTTGTAAGGCAGCAGTAGCTGCTCCTCCACTGCTCATTCCTGAAAAAACCCCCTCTTTAGCAGCAAGATATTTTGCCATTTTAGTAGCTTCTTCCTCACTTACTTCTATAGTTTGATCTACGCGATTGGGCTGAAATATTTTTGGCAAATACTCCTCTGGCCACTTGCGTATACCTGGAATTTTAGCGCCATCTTTGGGATGCACGCCAATGATTTGAATTTCTGGATTTTTTTCCTTTAGAAATGTAGATGTTCCCATGATGGTTCCTGTAGTTCCCATAGAAGACACAAAATGAGTCACAGTTTGGTGTGTATCTTTCCATATTTCTGGGCCTGTTGTTTTGTAGTGTGCTTTCCAGTTATCAGGATTGGCAAATTGATTAAAACTATAGTAATTACCAAGCTTCAGCTTATTCTCTACATAATCACGTGAGCCAATAATTCCCTCTTCAGCCGATGTTAAAGTCACTTTTGCACCATAAGCACGCATGGTTTTAACACGTTCTTCTGTCGCATTTTCAGGCATTACCAGTTCAATTTGAAGACCAAAAACACTTGCAATCATCGCTAAAGCAATTCCAGTATTACCACTGGTTGGTTCAATGAGTTGAGTTGATGTATTGATATCACCGCGTTTTAACGCTTCATTTATCATGTTAAAAGCCGCGCGATCTTTAACACTTCCACCAGGATTATGTCCTTCAAGCTTAAATAAGAGTTTGACTTTTGGGTTTTTAATTAAGGTTTTAGCTTCAACTAAGGGTGTATTCCCTACTAAATCTAAAATGCTTTGACTCATGTTACCTATGTTTAATTTGTATTTGGGGCTGATGTGTGACCATTGAACCTTCTTCAACGGAATCGGTTAACCATACATTACCACCTATGGTACTATTTTCCCCAATAACAGTATTACCTCCTAAAATAGTGGCATTGGCATAAATGGTGACATCACTTTCTATAGTTGGATGGCGTTTTTCATCAGTCATATCTTTGCGAACAGATAAGGCGCCTAAAGTTACGCCTTGGTATAATTTTACTCGGTTTTTTATAACAGAGGTTTCTCCTATGACCACACCTGTAGCGTGATCTATAAAAAATGGTACACCGATTTCAGCGGCAGGGTTAATATCAGTACCTGTCAAGGTATGGGCAGATTCAGACATTAACCTTGGAACTAAAGGTAAACCAAATTTGTAAAGTTGATGGCTTAATCGATAAATTGCAATAGCATAAAATCCAGGATAGGATAGATAAACCTCTTGAACAGAGTTGGCTGCAGGATCATTTTCATAGATAAATTCGGCATCTTGATTAAGCTGCTTAAGATGTTCTGGAAGCAACTCCATTTATTCTGTCCATTTATCGCGACATGGATTATTATTTTCAAAGCATACCAAATCTGCTAAACTTTTAAATTCAAGCTCCAACAAATTCATGTATTCATCTACATTAATACTCTTATCAAATAAGGTTAAAAAGAGAGTTTGCGTAAAGCTTTCTGTTTTTTCTTTAATTGTATATAAACACGAAACTTTATCTTTTTCAGTTTCAATGCGTTTTATAATTCGTTGCCGCTCAGGATTACTCAATGCTTTTTATTACAAATTTACTGTTTGCTATTACTGATTTCTTTAAAATTTACATAAAACTGGGTTTTAAGGATCAATAAGTTTTAAAAACAATTGCAATTTTGAACCATGAAATCACAAGATATTTTAATTATTGGTGCAGGCTTAAGCGGAATTACATTAGCCTACTTGTTAGAAAAAAAAGGTATAAAATATCATTTGTTAGAAGCAAGAGATCGTTTAGGCGGACGAATTGTAACTCGGTATGAAGATAACTTTGCTTTTGAAATGGGAGCAACTTGGTTTGGAAACCAGCACCAGCACTTAATGAAATTAATTAAAGAATTAAACCTTGAGTTTAAATTACAAATTAATGGTGAAACAGCAATTGTAGATCAACGTCCTACTGGTAAAGTTGGTGCTATGAAAATACCACCTCAAACGGAAGACACTTATAAGTTTAATCATGGAACTTACCAACTTATTAATGCGATAGCAACACGCGTACCTTCTGATAAAATTAGCTTGAACTGTCAGGTTAAGGAGATTAAAGAGGTTAACACAAGTCAAGTTGAAGTGGTCTGCGACACCACTTCTTTTTCAGCTAAAAAAGTAGTGTTGTGTTTGCCTCCGAATCTAGTAAATGGTCTAGAATTCTTTCCGAAGTTAAAAACTGATGTTCGAAACATTATGCAGAAGACGCATACTTGGATGGGAGACTCTATTAAATTGTGCATTAATTACGACGTTGACTTTTGGAGTGATTATGAATTTTCAGGAAGCATATTTTCTAGTCAACAAATAATTCAGGAATTATATCAGCACCATTTTAGTTCTAGCTTTGGTTTAGTTGGATTTATAAATCAGAACTATAACAACTATGCCTTATCGGATTTAAAAGATGGGGCTATTCAGCAACTAAGACAATACTTTGGCAAAGCGGCAGAACACTATAAATCGATTCATATTTTGAATTGGCACATGGAAAAATTTACGACATCAAAAACAAATCAAAATTTAGTGCCCCATCAATATAATGGCAGCAAAACTTTAAGAGAACCACAATGGAATAAGAAATTGTGGTTTGGAGCTTCAGAAACTGCATTATTTAACCCTGGTTATATGAATGGTGCCGTTCAAAGAGCTCATGAATTAGCTGCAGCACTAATCAAACTTAACAGTTAAAGCTCGAACATATCATCTTAAAATTAAAAACCTTGCTATAAAAGCAAGGTTTTAAGTTATACTACTAACAAGTTGTGGGCTTCGATAACCCTACTTAAGTTCGGGAGCCAAATCATCTAAAGCTTCAATAGTTTGATCAAGATCGTTGTAGGTCAAAGCGTTATTTAAAAAATAACTTTCAAAAGCGCTTGGTGGCAAATACACGCCGCGTTTTAACATGCCGTGAAAGTAAGCCTTAAACTTATCATTATTTCCTTTCGCAGCCGTTTTAAAATCGACAACTGGTTCATCTGTAAAGTGAACAGAAATCATAGAACCACAACGGTTAATTTGATGAGTTATCACGTGATTAGTTAAAACTTTTTCTAGGCCTTCATGGAGGTACTTCGTTTTAGCTTCTAATTCTTCAAAAATTTGTGGATTATCATTTAATTCACTTAACATCTCAAAGCCTGCGGCCATCGCTAAAGGATTACCACTTAAAGTACCTGCTTGGTAAACCGGTCCTTCAGGAGCTAAGTGCGCCATAATCTCTTCTCTTGCAGCAAAGGCACCAACTGGAAGACCTCCACCAACTACTTTACCAAAAGTTACAATATCTGCTCTTACATTTAGCAATTCTTGTACACCACCTCGCGCCAATCTGAAGCCTGTCATAACTTCATCGAATACTAATAATATATTGTATTGATCACAAAGCACTCTTAATTGTTCTAAAAATTGATGTTGTGGAATAATACATCCCATATTTCCAGGTACAGGCTCTATGATAATACAGGCTATTTCACCTTCATTAGCTTTAACTAGAGATTTGACGCTGTCTATATCATTATAATTGGCTAGTAAAGTGTCTTTAGCTGTTCCTTTAGTTACTCCTGGAGAATTTGGTGCACCAAAGGTGACTGCACCACTTCCAGCTTGAATCAAAAACGAATCGCTGTGACCATGGTAACAGCCTGCAAATTTTATTATTTTATCCTTTTGGGTAAAACCTCTGGCTAAGCGTACAGCACTCATACAAGCTTCAGTCCCACTATTTACAAATCGAATTTTATCGATATGCGGTACCATATCTACGGCTAGTTGAGCAATTTTAGTTTCCATTTCTGTTGGAATCCCAAATGAAGTCCCATTCTTAGCTGTTTCAGTTAGCGCCTTAACAACTGGCTCATGAGCATGACCTAAAATCATAGGCCCCCAAGAGGCGATGTAGTCAATAAGTTGATGATCGTCTTCATCATATAAATAAGCACCTTTAGCTTTTTTCACATAAATGGGTTCTCCTCCAACGGCATTAAATGCTCTAACAGGTGAATTTACTCCACCTGGAATATATTTTTTAGCTTCATTGAATAATGCACTACTACGTTTATAAATCATAAAATTATTTGAGTTTTAAGCGTTGTCCAATTGAAATGTTATTAGAATTTAAACGATTTAAACCTTTAAGTTCTTCAACCGTTAAGTTATATTTTTGAGCAATCTGGTATAACGTATCCCCTTTTTTGACAATATAGTATTTATATTTTGGCGATTTTTTTACAGGTTTTGGCAGATCTTTTATGGCGACTTTACCAAGCACTTCAAGGTCGTAACGATGTAAATCATAGCGCTCTATTAGGCTGATTAGTTTTCTGGGATAAGCTGGATCTGTAGCATAACCTGCTCGCTTTAAACCTCTGGCCCATGACTTAAAATCGTCTGGAGCATAATCAAACAGAAAGGCATAACGCGATCGTTCATATAAAAAAAGTGAATGGTCTCTAAATGAATATTTGGGATCCTTGTATTTTCTAAAACATTCTTGTAACTCATCATCGTCGTGATAAACCTTTTGGCCTTGCCAGCCGTTACATTTAATACCAAAGTGATTATTACTTTTACGGGTTAAGGGACCGTTTCCACTACCCGATTCTAGAATACCTTGAGCGATAGTTATGCTTGCAGGAATACCGTAAAGTTTCATTTCTTCTTGAGCAATACCGGCATAATCATACACATAGCGTTCTACAGGAGATAAATCTTCTAAATCAGGCGATGCTAATATTTCTTCAACTTGGTCTTCTGGTGTTTCTTGAACCATTGGTGGATCAGGAATTGGAACTGGACGTGGTATTTCAACCGGAGGTTGTGGCTTTTGTGAAGACGCAACTTTTTTCTTAGTACCACACGAAAAAAGCACTGTTGCTATAAGCAGTAATAATCCTAGTTTTTTCATATCAATTGTAAATCGTTTTTTTGGGCTAATCGCTTATTAAATCCGTCAATAGCTTGTAAACCACCTGTATGAATTGCTAAAATACGAGTATTTTTAGAAAAATATCCTGTTTTGATCAAGTCGAAAATGCCATACATCATCTTAGCGGTGTAAATGGGATCTAATTGAATGCCGTATTTACGTTTAAATCCATTAATAAATTGAATTAAGTCTAAGTTATACTTAGCATAACCTCCAAAATGATAGTTAGATAAATCCCAATTAGATTTAGTCGTATAGGTAGCAATTTCTGCTGAAAAGAAATCGCCTTTTAAAGCTGGAAAACCCAGTAACGTATGCTGACTTTTTGAAGCCTTCACAAGACCCGAAAAAGTTCCTGAAGTCCCTAAAGAAGAACAAATCACATCAAATTCATTGTCCCTATTCGATAAAATTTCTTCACAGCCTTTTACAGCAAGAGCATTAGTGCCACCTTCAGGAATAACATAAGCCTCATGAACATCTATTAGTTTTTTTACCAAGGGAAGTTGTTCTTTTTTTCTATAGTCAGAGCGTGATACAAAAACCAACTGCATCCCTTTTGATTTGGCAAATCTTAAAGTCGAGTTTTGGTTTAATGTTTTTTCAATATCAAAGCCTAACTCCTCCCCGCGAATTATACCAATAGTCTTAAAGTCAAACATTGAGCCTGCTGCAGCAACTGCAGTAATATGATTTGAATACGCACCTCCAAAACTTAACAATGTTGTTTTAGACATTTGTCGAGCTTGTAAGAGATTATATTTCAATTTTCGAAATTTATTTCCTGAAATGTAAGGGTGAATTTCATCTTCCCGTTTCAGGTAGATTTCTACTCCATTTAGACGATCAATAAATTGATTGCGAGAAAAGATCGATTTTATGAGAAAATTATCTATTGTGTCCTATTTTTGTATTTAAATTGTAATAATTACAAATTTACAACCTAAAACTAAAAGTGAGCACTTAAAACAGTAGTAAACTATGAGTTTTAACGCTAAGAAAATTCCGTTAGAAAATGGTGATTTTTACATCACACCTGAGGGCTATCGCTGTTTTACAGAGCAATACCACCTCAAACGTGGATATTGTTGTAAAAGTGGCTGTCGCCATTGCCCTTTCGGATTTAATAAAAAAATAGATTAAAGATTATGAAAAGTTTTCAAGACGAAATTTTAGAAGGAATCCCTACCGAATTACCTAAGCCAGTAGAACTAGATCCTGCTATCAATCACGCCCCAAAGCGGAAAAAAATATTATCGCCGGAACAAGAAAAACTAGCTTTAAAAAATGCACTTCGTTATTTTGAACCTCGACATCATAAAATCTTAATTAAAGAATTTAAAGAAGAACTAAAATTATATGGGCGCATTTATATGTATAGATTTAAACCTAAACATAGCATTTACGCCCGACCCTTAGAAGATTATCCTGGAAAAAGCATTCAAGCAAAGGCTATCATGCTAATGATCCAAAACAATTTAGATCATGCTGTAGCACAACACCCTGACGAGTTAATCACCTATGGAGGTAACGGCGGTGTATTTCAAAATTGGGCGCAATACCGGTTAACCATGAAGTATTTAGCCGAAATGACCGATGACCAAACATTGGCGATGTATTCTGGACACCCAATGGGTTTATTCCCTTCAAGCGAAATGGCTCCACGCGTTATCGTTACAAATGGTATGGTTATCCCAAACTATTCAAAGCCAGATGACTGGGAAAAATTTAATGCCTTAGGCGTTTCTCAATATGGACAAATGACTGCAGGTAGTTACATGTATATTGGTCCACAAGGTATTGTTCACGGTACCACCATAACAGTTCTAAATGCCTTTAGGAAAATCAATAAATCACCGAAAGGTGGCTTGTTTGTTACAGCAGGACTTGGCGGCATGAGTGGTGCCCAGCCTAAAGCTGGTAATATTGCAGGATGTATAAGCGTTTGTGCAGAAACTAACCCAAAAGCGACCAAAGTAAGACATGAACAAGGCTGGGTAGATGAAGTTATAAGTAATATTGAAGAACTTGTAGAGCGAGTTAAAACTGCAAAATCAAATCAAGAGGTTGTGTCAATTGCTTATAATGGCAACATTGTTGAAGTATGGGAGGCTTTTGACACTCATAATATTCACGTAGATATCGGGAGTGATCAAACCTCTTTACATAACCCTTGGGCAGGTGGTTATTACCCTGTAGGTTTATCTTATAAAACCGCCAATGAACTTATGGCTAATGATGTTGACACCTTTAAATCTTATGTAAAAGACAGCTTAATTAGGCAAACAAAAGCCATTAACAAGCACACCAAAAAAGGGACTTACTTTTTTGATTATGGAAATGCATTTTTACTAGAAGCCTCGCGATCAGGTGCTAAAGTTTACAGGAATAACCAAGGTGAATTTGTAACTAAAGATGAAATAAATAATCCCGATGCTGCATTTGCTTACCCTAGTTATGTTCAAGACATTATGGGTCCAATGTGCTTCGATTATGGTTTTGGCCCATTTAGATGGGTTTGTGCTTCAGGAAAACCTGAAGACTTAGCAATTACAGATCAAATCGCTACTCAAGTTTTAGAACAACTAAAAAAAGACGCCACTCCGGATATAGAACAACAAATGCAAGACAATATAACGTGGATCAAAGGTGCACAAGAAAATAAATTAGTAGTGGGCTCACAGGCTAGAATATTATATGCCGATTCCGAAGGCCGAATAAAAATTGCTGAAGCCTTTAACAAAGCTATAAAAGAAGGCAAAATTGGTCCTGTAATTTTAGGGCGTGACCATCATGATGTTTCTGGAACAGATTCACCATATCGAGAAACATCGAACATTTATGACGGAAGCCAGTTTACAGCCGATATGGCAATACAAAACGTGATTGGTGATAGCTTTAGAGGTGCTACATGGGTTAGTATACACAATGGCGGTGGCGTTGGCTGGGGTGAGGTGATTAATGGCGGCTTTGGTATGGTACTTGATGGTACTAATGCATCTGATACTAAATTGAAATCAATGCTCCATTGGGATGTTAATAACGGTATTTCAAGACGAAGCTGGGCTAGAAATAAAGGTGCGATAGACACTATAAAACGAGCTATGCAGAAAGAACCGAAACTTAACGTGACCTTACCTAATTTAGTAGACGAGCGATTATTAACTTAATAAAGAAGCGCTATGAAGTATCTATTTATGTTTATGAGCCTAAGTATAATTGGATTTAGCTTAAGCTCTTGCAGCAGTATAAATGTTGCAACAGACTATGACCAACGAGCAAGTTTTGAATCCTACAACAGTTTTGCTTTTTATAAACCTGGAATTGATAAGGCTAAAATTTCTGATCTCGACAAGAAGCGTATTTTAAGAGCTATTGAAGCAGAACTATTAAAGAAAGGATTTATAAAATCTAGTAATCCCGACTTATTAGTCAGTATTTTTACGGAAACACGTGAAAGTATTAATGTTTATCAAAACAATTTTGGCTACGGCTGGGGATGGAACCCTTGGTATTTTGGTGCACAAGGTATGAACACTGTTACCAGTAATGTGGAAGGTACGCTGTACATCGATTTAATTGACGCCAATAAAAATCAATTGGTTTGGCAGGGGTTAGGCACAGGAATATTAGATATTGATCGTGGAATAGATAAAAAAATAGAAAAAATTAATACCATTGTAGCTGAGATCTTAAAAAAGTATCCGCCTAAAAAAAATCAAGATTAACATTTATTCAATAACCCTGCTTGGCCATTAACTAATGAATATCTATCCAATTAAATTTGAACCCATTTTCAAACAAAAAATCTGGGGTGGTTCTAAACTTATTTCAATTTTAGACAAACCATCTAAGCTTAATCAACTTGGTGAAAGCTGGGAAATTTCAAATGTTAAGAACAACATTTCTACTGTTAAAAATGGTGCATACAAAGGACTAGATTTAGCCGAGTTGATGAAATCCTTTAAAGGTCAATTAATAGGACAACAAAATTTCAAAAAATTTGGGATTGATTTTCCTTTACTGATCAAATTTTTAGATGCTAAAACAGATTTGTCTGTACAAGTGCATCCCGACAATGAAATGGCTAAAGATAAACATCAAAGTTATGGGAAAACCGAGATGTGGTACATCATCGATAATGATCAAGATGCAAGTATTATTTTAGGCTTAAAAAATACAACTAAAAAAACCGAGATGTTAAGTCAGGTTAACAGCTCTAATGTTAATACTATATTTAATCGCTTAAAAGTCCAAAAAGGGGAAGCCTATTTTATACCGGCAGGTCAAGTACATGCCATAGGTGCTGGCGTTTTAGCCGCTGAAATTCAACAAACCTCAGATATTACTTACCGTGTGTATGATTGGGATAGAAAAGACGATTCTGGGCAGACGCGTGAACTACACACTAAACAGGCGATCCAGGCCACAAAACAGTTTGATGTTGGCTCTAAAGTAAATTATAGTATTTCAAATAATCAATCCAACAAGCTTATTCATTGTGATTATTTTAAAACTAATATTATTGAAGTTTGCGGTCATTTCAAAAAAGATTATGGCAACTTAGATAGTTTCATAATCTATATGTGCGTAGAAGGTCAAGCTGAAATAAATGTAGATAACTCTATTGAACCGATAAAAATGGGCGAGACTGTCTTGATCCCAGCTTTAGCTAAAGAAGTGATAGTAGATAGTCGCTCTTGTAAACTCCTAGAAATTAGTATTTATTAAATAAGCTTATAAAAAACCAGTTGACATGACTTAAATCTAAGCTATGTCAACTGGTTAAGTTAATCTAAAGTAATTACACAACTTCAACTTCAAAAATTAAGATTGAATTTGCTGGGATCACACCTTGAATAGCACGATCACCATAGCCCAAATGCGGTGGTATAACAAATTTAGCCTTGGCCCCTTTAGATAATAATTGAAGTCCTTCGTCCCAACCTGCAATAACTTGACCTTGGCCTAACACGAAATTAATAGGCTGTTTACGCGTGTAAGATGAGTCAAAAACTTGCCCATTAGCAAGTTTTCCTGTGTAGTGTATATTAACCGAAGTACCCGCATTTAATGGTGTTCCGTCACCTTCAGCTAAAACTTTATAGCGCAAACCAGAAGTGGTGGCTTTAAAACTATCGTCAACTAATTCAGTTATTTTGTCTTCTAACTCTGCTTTAGCTTTGGCTTCGCGCTCAGCTTTTGCTGCATTAAATGTTTCAAAGGTTTTAACCGCATCAAAGGCTTCAGCTGCTTCTCCTACACGTTTAATTTCAAGCGTTTCAATTTGATCACCTTGATTAATTGTATTCACTACGTCTAAGCCTTCAACTACAAAACCAAATACAGTATGTTTACCGTCTAGCCAAGGTGTAGCATTATGAGTAATAAAAAATTGACTACCATTGGTACCTGGACCAGCGTTAGCCATAGATAATACCCCTGCACGATCGTGCTTTAATTCGGGGTGAAATTCATCTTCAAAATTATAGCCTGGTCCACCTGTCCCATTACCTGCTGGATCACCACCTTGGATCATAAAGTCGGCAATAACACGATGAAACTTTAAGCCATCGTAATAAGGCTCACCTAATGGCTTGGCTTTATTTTCAAGCTGTCCTTCGGCAAGTCCTACAAAATTAGCAACTGTTCCCGGTGTATGTTCAGGTTTTAATTCTACTAAAATATTACCTTTATTTGTGGTAAAATGGGCGTATAATCCGTCTTTCATGAGTTTATATTTAGTTGTGAAATTGAGTTATTTAATTGTGTAATAAGTTGATTGTAATCTTCTCTAGAGTTTACAAAGTCTACAGAAGCCATATCGATAAGTTTAATGGTTAGTTGCTGTTGAGATTTGATAAATTCCAAGTAGCCCGCATTAATATTTTCTAGGTAATCGGATGCTATATTTTGCTCGTAAGAACGGCCTCGCTTTTTAATATTTTCGAGCAATTGCTCGGTACTTTGGTACAAGTAAACGTATAGGTCTGGCTGGGGTATTTCACTGTACATGACTTTAAATATTTTCTTGTATAGTGCAAATTCATCGGCCTCTAGCGTTACTTTGGCGAAAATTAAAGATTTATGAACATCATAATCTGAAACCACAAAATCGCTAAATAAATCGTATTGGGCTATATCATCGGCAATTTGTTGGTGTCTATCGGCCAAAAACGACATTTCAAGAGGAAATGCATAGCGTTTTTGGTCTTCATAAAATTTAGGTAAAAACGCATTATCTTTAAAACGCTCAAGTATTAATTTAGCATTAAAGTCTTCTGAAATCATTTTAGATAAGCTAGTCTTTCCTGAACCAATATTGCCTTCTATCGCTAAAAAACTTAAACGTTCTATATGGTTATACTTAGGTTGAAGTTTAGCCTTAACTTCAACTATTTCAGACTGGTCTTTTGTTTGGTCTAACAAGTCTAAAATAGTATGCTTAGTAATAGGGTGCTTAACCGCTGGAATTAGATCGGCTAAAGGTTGTAAAACAAACTTACGATCTGTTAATTTGGGATGAGGCACTTGTAAATGGTCCAAATTAATAACTTCGGTATCGTAAAAAATAATGTCTAAATCTATGGTTCGGTTAGAATAAACATTAGGGATGCGTGTGCGACCCAAATCCAGTTCGATTTCTAATAATTTCTGAAGCAAATCATCAGCATCTAAACGGGTAATCACTTCGATACAGGCGTTCAAAAAATCGTCACCTTGAAAACCCCAAGCTGGTGTTTTATAAAGTTTAGAGACTCGAACTACATCACCTATTTTACTGTATATCAAATTAATAGCATCTTGCAAATGCTTTAATTTTTGGCCTTGATTACTGCCTATGGCAATATAAGTCGTTCTATTACAATTCAATAGTTAAGAAAAATTTAGTACAATACGCACAAACAAATTAAGTATTTGAAAGAGGAGTGCGTGTTAAACTCGTTAAATTTGTCGCAAAGGTAAACATCAACACGAAAACATTTGACACTTCAACAAAAACTTTCTGCACAACGCTTGTACTTAATTTTAGGTGCCTTGTTTGTGGCTTCACTTGTGGCCTCAAATTTAATTTTTCAAAAATTCTTCTATTTTGATTTATTTGGGTGGTATACGTTTGAAATATCAGTAGGAATTTTACCCTATCCAATTACATTTTTAATCACCGATTTAATTAGTGAAATCTACGGTAAGAAAAAAGCTAACCAAGTGGTGACCGCTGGTATTTTTGCTTCCTTTTTTTCATTACTCATTATTTTAGCTGCAGATTATGTTCCAGCAACCTCTTGGAGCCCCGTGAATGACGCGCTATTTTCTAAAGTTTTTGGAGCAACTGGCGTAGCTGTATTTGCTTCTATGGTTGCTTATTTATTAGCACAATATATCGATATTTATATTTACCACTTTTGGAAAAAATTAACCAAAGGCAAGCATTTATGGTTAAGAAATAACTTTTCTACCTTTTGTTCACAATTGGTAGATACAGCTTCGGTACTACTCTTACTTTGTGCTTTCGGCAAAATAGAATGGAACTTATTTGGCGGTTTATTACTTGGCGGATTTCTATTTAAAGTGTTAATTGCTGCACTAGACACTCCGTTTTTATATCTATTTGTTTATCTTCTAAGACGTACATTTAATCTAAAGATTAATGAAGAAGTTAATTTTGAAAGCGAACAAAACATAAGCACATAAATACGTTATTAATGAAAAAATTATTTAAAATTATTGGTATTACTTTAGGCGTTTTCATCTTAGCGCTATTCATAATACCTATCCTATTTGAAGATGAAATTGAAGCAAAACTAAAAAAAACCATAAACCAAAATCTCACAGCGCAAGTAGACTGGAACGACCTTAACCTGAGTTTAATTAGCCATTTCCCCAAAGCAAGTTTAGATTTAGAAGCCTTAGAAGTTCTTAATACTGGTCTTTTTAAGGGAGATACGCTGGTGAGTTCAAAAGCAATCTCTTTAGAGCTTAACGTTTGGCAACTTTTAACCTCAGATGAAATTGCCATAGATGGCATTGAGGTTTCAGACGCCATCATTAACATTAAAGTAGACAAAAATGGTAACGCGAATTACTTGATTACTAAAGCTGAAACTAATGATGATGGCCCAACAGCCGAACAAACTAAGTCATCAAGTAAAGAGCCATTAAAGTTGGCCTTAAAATCTTACAGCATATCTAATACCACTGTGAGCTACAAAGACCAAACAACAGGTATGGTTTTTAAAATAGATCACCTTAATCATAACGGTAGTGGGAATCTTGAAGCCAATGTAACCACACTTAATACACACACAGATGCCGAAGTTAGCTTTTTATTTGGCGGCGTTAATTATCTAGACCACAATAGCGTAGTTTTAGATGCACAGTTAAGTATGAATTTTGACCAAATGAAGTTTTCTTTTCTAGAAAACAAAGCACTTATTAATCAATTGCCCTTAAACTTTAATGGCGACATCCAAATCCTAGAAGATGCGCAAGACATCAATTTAAGCTTTTCGACACCAACTTCAGATTTTAAAAATTTTTTAGGCTTAATTCCAGCAACGTATGCTGGGAATTTAGATGGCGTCGAAACCACAGGAGAGTTTGAGTTAAAAGGTGAAATTAAAGGCCAAGTAACGGAGACAACAATCCCGAAAATTAACATTACAGGTACAAGTAAAGATGCTGAAATCAAGTATGTTGACTTACCACAACCGATCACCAACATTAACATAAACTTAGCCGTGGTAAATACCACTGGAATTGTAGAAGACACCTATATTGATTTGAGTCCGTTTAGCTTTAAAATTGACGAAGATCAATTTTCTGGCGAGCTAAAAGTGAGCGATTTAACAGGAAAGTTAAACTTAGACGTATTGGCCAATGGACAAATTAACTTAGCTCAACTTAAGGAAGCTTACCCAATTGAATCAAACTTTCCGCTTGAAGGGCAAATATCTAGTCAATTAAAAGGCCGATTAAGCGTCACTGAACTACAAAACAGCAATTACAACAATGTTAACTTAAATGGTAACTTAAGCCTTCGAGGGTTTAATTACAATGATGAAGTCTTGCCGGAACCAGTTACTATTAAAAAGGCCGACCTAAAATTTACAACTAACAATGTAGATTTAGATCAATTTGAGCTCACAGCAGGTCAGAGTGATTTAAGTGCCAATGGAAGTTTAAATAACTTAATGGGCTTCGCTTTTAACAACGGTATTCTTAAGGGAAATTTAAATGCTCAATCAACTCATTTTAGAGTTAAGGACTTTTTAGCTGCTAGCACAACCAAAGAGGAAGAAACCAAAGAAGCCGACAAAACTTCAGCTGAAACAACCACAGCCAACACGACTGATGAAGCTCAACTTAAAATACCAGACTTTTTAGACTTCAAGTTAAATTTTAACGCTAACAAAGTCAGCTATAGCTCTCTTGATTTTAAAGCTATGCAAGGCGAAATTCTTTTAAAAGCTGGCGCTGTAAGCATTCCTAAAGCTAATACTAATATTTTTGGTGGTCAACTTACCTTAAGCGGTGTATTTGATACCAAAGAGAAGCAACCCACATTTGATTTTGACTTAGGCTTTAACAACGTAGATATTACTAAAAGTCTTGCTGGTTTAGATATCTTAAACTATCTGGCACCAATCACCAATGCACTTAACGGTCAAATGAATTTTGATTTGAATTTTAACGGTCTTATGTTACCTAATTTTGATTTAGATACACAAAGTTTAAATGGTAATTTAAAAGCTGAAATACTTAATGCTGAAATTGAGACAGAACAATCAAAACTACTAACAAGTCTTAATTCAAATTTTCAAAACTTAAAGTTAGACCAACTGAAATTAAATGACGTAACAGCCTTATTAAAATTTGAAAATGGAGCTATTGCTACACAACCTTTTAGCTTTAATGTGGGTGATGTTGATGTAACTGCAGAAGGCTCACATGGGTTTAATAATAATTTAGCTTATAATCTAGACCTTAAATTACCAGCCAAATACTTAGGAAAGGATGCCAACGCTCAACTTGCAAAACTTGCAGGTAATAGTGTAGGCGAAACCAAAGTAAATTTACCAGTGTCTATAAGTGGCCAGTTAACGCAACCACAAATTAAGCTAGATTCTAATGCGGCTATACAGTCTTTAAAAACACAAATTGTTAATAACCAAAAAGACAAGTTACGAGATAAAATTAGTAACAAAGTAGGTGATTTAATTGACAACAAAAAGACAGATAGCACCTCTAACAAAACCGAAGAAACTGTAAAAAAAGTACTTGGTGGGTTATTTGGTAAAAAGAAAGAAAAAAATTAGGTTTAATTAGTTTACAGTAAGATAATTATTTCTAAATTTGCAATCCAATTTAGATTAACACGATTTAATATATTTATATATGCTAGTAGTAAAAGTAAAAGATGGTGAGAAAATAGAACGTGCTTTAAAACGTTTAAAAAGAAAGTTTCGTGATACTAAAGTGTTACAAACTTTACGTGACAAAAAAGAATTCACTAAGCCATCGGTAGAAAGAAGACAACAAATCAAAAAGGCTCAATACATCCAGTCCTTAAGAGAGAAAGAAAACTTATAGTCTTTTAATTAAGAAATTAAGTTATATACAGTAAAGCTTTAGCGTCAATGCTAAAGCTTTTTTTGCTTAGGCAATTTCAAAATCAACAACAAAGCCTTCACTGTTTCTAACATTAAATACGGTTTGATCTTTAAAGATTAAATATTGGCCCTTAATCCCAACCAAAGTTCCCTTATAATTAGGCTGTTTGCTTAAGTTTAAACTTTTAAGTTTTTGTGGGTAGTTAAGTACTGGGAATTTAATTTCAGTTTCTGTATTATCGTGTATAATATAATCTTTAGCTTCATCTGGAATAAAGCTGATCAAGCTATCCCTAACAGCTTTTAAATCTTCATCCTTAACTTCGTTTTTAAGCATAGTACGCCAATTGGTCTTATCGGCTATATGTGCTTTTAAGGCGACCTCTGTGATTCCTGCTAAATAGCGGTTGGGAGCTTCAAGAATTTCTAAAGCTTCGTGAGCACCTTGATCTATCCAACGTGTGGGTACTTGTGTTTTGCGAGTAACACCCACTTTTACAGAACTTGAATTAGCTAAATAAACAATATGAGGCTGCAACTGTACCTTTTTTTCATACGCCAAATCGCGATCTTCTTGACCTAAATGAGCCTTACTTAATTCGGGTTTCATTATCCAATCTCCTACTCTAGCTGAAGATTGAAAGCAATCGTAGCAAAAACCTTGTCTAAATATTTTTTTAGGCTGGTGACAATTTAAACACTCATATTTAACAAAATAGATAGCAAGCTCACGATTTAGAAGTTGGTTCATATTTAAGACATCTGAATTAGTTTCAAGATAATATTGAACATCATCTTGAAGCTCTGTTTTCATTTTTTGAAGTAAGCTGCGGTATTGCATATTTTTTAAATTATTTAAGTCTAATATCGTATGATTTATTACTTTAGAATCAAAGTTTAAATATAAAATATTTCATGCCAATTCCTATTGTTAATTCTATTGCTTCTTGGATTCTTAAAAAAAGAATTCACCAAATGGAGTTGTTTTTAAAATACCCGAATGAAGTTCAAAACGAGCTCCTTTTGGGATTATTAGATAAAGCAAAAAACACTGAAGTTGGAAAAACATATGATTTTTCGTCAATTAAATCTTATGCGGATTTTAACAGAAACGTGCCCGTTACTACTTACGAAGATTTAGAACAAACCATCGAGAGATGTCGTAAAGGAGAATCAAATATTATTTGGCCATCGCCCATTAAAATGTTTGCTAAATCAAGTGGTACCACAAGCTCTAAAAGCAAGTTTATTCCTGTAAGTGAAGACTCTCTTGAAGATTGTCACTATGCAGCAAGTAAAGATTTGTTGTGCATTTATTTAAACAATAATCAAAACGCACAACTGTTTACAGGTAAAAGCTTACGTTTAGGCGGTAGCCAAGAAATCTATAAAAATAACAAAACAGTTTTTGGTGACTTATCTGCGCTATTGATTGATAATATGCACTCCAAGTAGCGACGTGTCTCTCATGAGTAACTGGGACGAAAAAATGAACGCTATTGTTCAAGAAACCATTAAAGAAAACGTTACAAGTTTAGCCGGGGTTCCATCTTGGATGCTTGTGCTTCTGAACAATGTGTTAGAGGAAACACAATCAAGTAACTTAAAAGAAGTTTGGCCAGAATTAGAAGTTTACTTTCACGGCGGTGTTAGTTTTGAACCTTATCGAGAACAATATAAAAGCATTATTAAGGATAACAATTTTAATTACTACGAAATTTATAATGCTTCTGAAGGCTTCTTTGCTGCTCAAGATTTGAACCACTCTCAGGATTTACTACTCATGCTCGATTATGGGATTTTTTATGAGTTTATCCCTATGGATACTTATCAAACAAGCTCAGAAAAAGTAATTCCACTTAGCGAAGTCGAAATCGGAAAAAATTATGCTATTGTTATCACTACAAATGCAGGTCTATGGCGTTATAAAATTGGCGATACCGTAAGGTTTACTTCCAAATCGCCTTATCGTATTCGTGTCACAGGTCGAACTAAACACCACATCAATGCTTTTGGAGAAGAACTTATTATAGAAAATGCAGAAGAAGCCATAAAAAAAACAGCCATAGAAACCAATTGTTCTATTTTGGAGTATAGTGCTGCTCCTATATTTATGTCAGGACAAGAAAAAGGAGCACACGAATGGATTATTGAATTTAAAGAACCGCCAACACAAGTTGAAGAATTCAGACATCAATTAGATTTTAATATACAACAAATTAATAGTGATTATGAAGCTAAGCGACATAATAATATGACACTTGAGCTTTTAAAACTCCATGTGGCACAACCAAAAACCTTTCATGAATGGTTAAGACTAAATAATAAGCTTGGAGGGCAACATAAAATCCCGAGACTTTCAAATAAGCGAGACTACTTAGAAGAGTTAATCAAAATAAGCAAACAACTATGAAACTAAGGCTTTTAGTGATTTTAAGCCTGCTTTTGGCAAGTTGCGGCACCAAAAAGAAGCTTAATGATAATGCGGTGCATTTATATAATAACCAGCTTCAGTTTATAGATGGTGCGTATTATAACTATGGCGTAAACAAGCTTAACCAAACAAGTTTGTTAGAAGAATTGGGAATGGAGTCACAACCAGAAGTCGAACTCATCAACTTAAGATGGTTAGCCTCAAATGAACAATTTGAAGTCAGTTTTCACAGCCAACATCAATTTGAAACTCGATTTATAAGTGGTAAACATAAAAATGGGGGTTTTCGGTTTTATAAAACCAGAAACTGGTTTGGAATTCCTTTATTATTATATACAAGCCGAAAAAAGACTAAACACATATATTTAGGTAATGACAATAATTTGGTTATTGAGATCGCTGAACACTCAGACCAATCGTTCTTTTTTAAATCAAAGTCTACAGATTTAAAAACGACGAATTACTATGATAAATCCTTTTAGTTGGCTTGCGCTATTTTGGTAAGCATACCCTTAAAAATAAAATAGTGGAATGGCAACATTGAATACCAGTAAATACGACCTGATAAACCTCGAGGTCTAAATGTAGCATTTTGATGAATCACATTTTTATCATCAATATAAAATTCAAGCCAAGCTTCACCAGGAATTTTCATTTCAGCAAAAAGCAAGAGCCTTTTTTCAGACCTATCGGCATGAAGCACACTCCAAAAGTCAAGTGAATCGCCTGGATAAATTTTATCAGGGTTAGTCCGTCCACGGCGTAAGCCTACACCTCCAAATAGTTTATCCAAAAAACCTCTAATACGCCAAAGAAAATCGGCATAATACCAACCTGTTTTGCCACCAATAGCCCAAATATGATTTAAAGCCTGTTCTGGTTGATTTGTTGACATTGATTGATGATCTTTAAGACAACCAAACTTAGGTACTTTAATATATTTATTAAGATCTTTTTGGTTGTAGCGGCTACTTACTTTAGAGTCTTTCCAGCTGGAAATAACTTCGTTTTGTTCAATTTTTGTGAAAGCTAATTGAATAGCCTTCCGGTAACATGTGGTTGGTATTTTTACGATAGATTTTATACGATTATCTTTTGCAATTACTTCAACTTTCATGCTATTAACTAAATTAACAGCTAAGCGGTACGAGGTTGCTGTAACAAAAAAGAGCCAATACGAAGAAAGCCTTGGTGTCATAACTGGCACATTTATTATTTTTAAGGGTAAATTCCTAACATCGGCATAAATTTTCATCATTTGCAGATAAGACATGACCTCATTGCCAGCAATATCAAAAGAATCATTATAGCATTGTTGTTTTCCAATTACACCTACCAAATAACTAAGCACGTCTCTTATCGCAATAGGCTGACACTTTGTTTTTACCCATTTTGGTGTAATCATAAGCGGCAATTTTTCACATAAATCACGCAAGATTTCAAAAGAAGCGCTACCTGAACCAACTATTATACCCGCCCGTAAAACAGTGAGATTATAAGAGCCTTTGTACAAAATTTCTTCAACATTTTTTCTAGAATTTAAGTGTTCAGATAAGTTTTCTTCATTAATAATACCACTTAAATAAATGACTTGCTTAACGTGTAATTCAGATAAGTACGCATTAAAATGTCGAGCAGTTTTAGATTCGGCAGAGGAAAAATTATCAGCAGAAGACATCGAATGTAAAAGATAATATGCAATATCTATATCGTTAGGAAAAAGCCCTTTTTTAACAGGGTCTAAGAAATCAACTTCTATAATATGAATTTTAGCTTTCGTATCTTCATCAACAGATAATCGATCTGCGCTGCGAACGGCACAAACTAAGTCATGACCTTGATCTAATAATTTATTTAGGAGGCGTACGCCAATATAACCATTAGCACCTGTAATTAATATTTTCATTAATCTATTCTAAAATTACTTAAATAATCAGATTGATATTTTAATATTTTCTTCAAAAATTCGTGGTGTCTCTTTTCTTTTATATCAACCTTAATAAAGTAATTATCGCGATAGATTGAATACACATGAGATTGTCCTTTATAAAGTTTTAACTTGTAGTAAGGAATAACCAGAGCATAAGTTTCAAGTAACGATCTAAAACTTACAATAATACCTTTAGGTCTAATTTCAATGCCGCAATTGTTTAGATTGTTATCCAAGATTAGTAAGTTATGTATTTGAATACTTGAAGAATTAATACCTAGTTTACCAGACCCAATACCACCGAGTTTAATACGTTCTAGAAACGAATAAGATTTTCCTACTTCTTGATCTATTTGAGCTTTAATTTTCGGTCGGTTATATGAAACATTTAATAGCATTTTTTTATATAAATATACTTAATAATTGGGCCTTACAGATTTATAAGGGTAAATATTTAGATTATCTTTGCAATTGAAAACCTCAGAAAATGGATATAAAAAACAATTTAAGTACGTTAATTTCAGAATATCTAAAAAACACGTTTAGCATAGATTTAAACGAATTTGATTTTCAACAAACCCGAAAGGAATTTGAGGGTGATTTAACACTAGTTGTTTTTCCATTACTTAAACACATTAAAACTAATCCAGCAAAGTTAGCTGAAGATATTGGTCAGCACTTAAAAAATGAAAATGAATTTGTTGATGACTATAATGTTATCAAAGGATTTCTAAACATCTCATTTAATGACACGTACTTCTTAAAACAGCTTAAACATATTGAATCTCAAAAGAAATTTGGCTTTAAAGAAGTTAATGATAGCTCACCAAGAATAATGGTTGAGTATTCATCTCCTAACACCAATAAGCCATTACATCTTGGCCATGTTAGAAACAATTTATTGGGATATTCAGTTGCTGAAATATTGAAAGCCAGTGGCCATCGTGTGTTCAAAACACAAATCATAAACGACCGTGGAATTCATATTTGTAAGTCAATGTTGGCATGGTCAAAATTTGGTAACGGCGAGACACCTCAATCAAGCGAGATTAAAGGCGACCATTTGGTAGGAAAATATTATGTTGAATTTGACAAAGCTTATAAAGCTGAAATAGAGGATTTAATAACACAAGGGAAAACAAAAGAAGAGGCTAAAAAAGAAGCACCTATACTTCAAGAAGCACAAGAACTTTTACAAAAATGGGAAGCCAATGATACAGAAGTAGTAAAGCTTTGGAAAAAAATGAACGAATGGGTTTACACTGGTTTTGAAGAAACTTACAAAGCATTAGGTGTAGATTTTGATAAAAATTACTACGAAAGTGATACATATTTACTGGGGAAATCTGAAATAGAAAAAGGGTTAAAAGAAGGTGTCTTCTACAAAAAAGAAGATGGTAGTGTTTGGATAGATCTATCAGATGAAGGATTAGATGAGAAGATCGTTTTAAGGTCCGATGGTACATCAGTTTATATGACCCAAGATATTGGCACAGCAATTAAAAGAGTCGAGGAATTTAATATCTCCAGTTTAGTTTATACAGTAGGAAATGAGCAAGATTATCACTTCAAAGTCTTATTTCTAATCCTTAAAAAACTAGGATATGATTGGGCAAAACAGCTATACCATTTAAGTTACGGTATGGTTGAACTTCCTGAAGGAAAAATGAAAAGCCGAGAAGGTAACGTAGTTGATGCAGATGAGTTGATCTTACAAATGGTAAACACTGCAAAAGAGATCTCAGAAGAATTAGGAAAAATTGATGGTCTAAGTGAAAATGAAAAAAATAAACTTTACAATCAAATTGGAAAAGGTGCTCTTAAGTACTTCATCTTAAAAGTTGATCCACGTAAAAACATGCTATTCGACCCTAAAGAATCAATTGATTTTCAAGGTAATACAGGGCCATTCATTCAATATACTTATGCTAGAATACAATCGATTAAAACGAAGTCTAACTTTAAATCGAATAAAATAAGCGATATAAAAACTTATAGTTTTTCAGAGACTGAAAAGAAATTAATTAACCATCTCCTTCAGTTCGAATCAACTCTAGTACAAGCAGCCAAAGACTTAAGTCCAGCTAATATTTGTAATTATACTTATGAATTAGTTAAGCTCTATAATAACTTCTATCAAAACAATATCATTCTAGATGACCAAAATGAAAAAACGAGTCACCTAAGAGTCAACTTATCACATGAAGTCGGAGATATGATTAAAAATAATTTCGATTTACTTGGAATTGAAACACCTAATGAAATGTAATTCATTAAATCTATCGATATTTTATAGTCTTAATATCATCCTATATCGATACATTTAAGCATATTAAACGCATTAATTTCGCTTGATTATACATTAAAGTTATAGCAATCAGCTAAACCGTCAAAGTTAAGAATTTTAGCATGCATAGGTGTGGAATAAGTTTAGACACCTTATTCATTTGCTATCATCAATAAAAAAACCCTTTAGAGAGTCTAAAGGGTTTTGTAAATAAAGGAAGGCGGCGACCTACTCTCCCACGAATGTAGTACCATCGGCGCTAATGAGCTTAACTTCTCTGTTCGG
>CBFHKB010000010.1:0-28622 GCA_965656295.1 Psychroflexus sp. | reverse complement strand
TTTTCTTTATAATAAAGCTACCAAAACCTCTTAAGTATACATTGTCGCCATTTTCTAACGAGTCTTTAACTTCAGTCATAAAAGTTTCAACAGTGGCTTGTACTTCTGTCTTCTCTAGTCCTAACTTTTCTGAAATGCTAGCCACAATATCTGCTTTTGTCATAGTTCAAATATTTTAAACGGGTTATTAAAATTTAAGTTTGCAAATATACAGAATTAAATCACAATAAATAAATACAAAAGGCTAAATAGTAGTGAGATATCCCTTAATTTTGTGGGTAAAACAATTGCCATGGCTTTTGCCAAGACCTTAATAAACTGGTATACGACTTATAAACGAGATTTACCTTGGCGCCATACGACCAAGCCTTATCTGATTTGGTTATCTGAAATTATGTTACAGCAAACTCAGGTTAAACAGGCCATGCCTTACTATTTGAAGTTTGTAGAGCGTTTCCCTAAAGTGCAAGATTTAGCTGAAGCGAATGAAGACGAGATACTTAAAATGTGGCAAGGTTTAGGCTATTACTCACGGGCTCGAAATTTACACTACACCGCAAAAGATATTGCCAATAATTACAATGGTGAGTTTCCAAACTCTTATAAAGACTTACTGAAGTTAAAAGGCGTTGGCGAGTATACGGCAGCAGCTATTGCTTCTTTTGCATATAATGAAGCAACGCCAGTGGTCGATGGGAATGTCTACAGAGTTTTATCTCGCATTTTCGGTATAGATACACCAATAAATTCAACCGAAGGTGTTAAACGATTTAAGCAAAAAGCAAACGAATTAATAGATCATACGCAGCCCTCTACCTACAATCAAGCTATTATGGAGTTTGGGGCTATACAATGTACACCTAAGTCGCCTAATTGTTTGTTTTGCCCATTTATAGAGACTTGCGTTGCTTACCAACAAGCTAAAGTTGAGTACTTACCCTTCAAGTTAAAAAAAACAAAGGTGAAAACAAGGTATTTTAATTACTTGATTATAGAAGATAATACAGGAAACCTGTTATTAAATAAGCGTACTCAAAAAGGCATTTGGCAAAATATGTACGAGTTTATACTTAGTGATACAAGCCAAGCTTTAAAAGCCTTTCCACTAGATAAATTTCAGCTTGACGATATTTTAAATCCTAGTCAATTAGAATTAATTAACCCCAATCCCATCACGCATATCCTATCTCACCGAAAGTTGCTGGTAACGTTTTGGTATGCTCAATTACAGGGCTCATTTTCAGAAGATATAGCTAAAAATTATGAATTAGCTAGTCGTGAAAATTTACAAGAGTATGCTGTGCCTGTTTTGATTCAAAACTTTATGCAAGAATACATTTTTAAGGCATAAATCTTTTTATTACATTTACCCATTAAATAGTAGTTATGGCTTCAGGAACTTTAAATAAGATTATGTTGATAGGTCACACCGGTGACGATGTGAAGATGACGTATTTTGAAGGTGGTGGTTCAATTGGCCGTTTCCCTTTAGCTACAAACGAAGAATACGTTAATAAATCTACCAACCAGAAAGTAAGTAATACCGAGTGGCACAATATTGTAGTTAGAAATAAAGCCGCTGAGATTTGTGAAAAGTACCTCAAAAAAGGAGATAAAGTTTATATCGAGGGTCGTATCAAGACGCGAAAATGGCAAGATGATAAGGGCATGGATCGCTACTCGACAGAAGTGCAATGCACCGAGTTTACTTTTTTAACCCCAAAAGAGACCAACACTAACGATGGTTCTGGACAACAAGTTCAAACATCGAGTATAACAAAACAACCGCAAGGCCCACAACAATCCCAAGTTGAAGAGGAAGACGATTTACCATTTTAATTTAAACTTTTACCGCATTGGACCCAGAACCCTCGAGTTTGTTTTTAATGTTACCTCTTCCAATCACTGAGATTGTAAAAATTATATTGCTTGTTATTTTATTAGTTTGCTCGGCTTTAATATCAGGCTCTGAAGTTGCCTTGTTTTCACTAAAACCTACCGATTTTGATACCGACCATTCTAATTTAACCGCTAAAGACCGTATCTTAATTCGTTTGCTGGACAGGCCTAAAAAGCTATTGGCCACTATTTTAATTGCTAATAACTTTATTAACATTGCCATTGTATTAATATACAGTTCGGTAAGTGGTTATTTTTTTCAAGCTAATGCGGTGGTTGTTATGGGTGTTAGTCTTAAACTTCTTATAGATATTGGCCTAGTAACTTTTTTGATTTTGTTATTTGGCGAAATATTACCAAAAGTATATGCTAACAGAAATAGTGTAGAGTTTGCGCATTTTATGGCTTCACCTTTAGGTTTCTTAGATCGCTTGTTTTCACCGTTAAGTTTACCTATGCGATCGGTTACAATTAGTATTCATAAACGTTTTGGAAAGCAAAAGTCTAATTTAAGTGTGGACCAATTGTCCCAAGCCTTAGAACTTACCAATGAGGCTGAAACAACCACAGATGAAAAGAAAATTTTAAAAGGCATTGTATCTTTTGGGAATACAGATGTAAAGCAGGTGATGCGGCCGAGGCTTGATATTTTTGCGCTCGATAATACCGAAGACTTTCAGGTAGTTCTGCATGAAATAGTTAATCAAGGCTATTCAAGAATACCTGTTTATGAAGAAAATGTAGATAATATTATCGGTATTTTATACGTTAAAGACCTGTTGCCTTATCGTGACCAAACCCAGTATAACTGGCAAGAATTAATTCGCGAACCTTACTTTGTACCTGAAAATAAAAAACTAGACGATTTATTAAACGACTTTAAATCACAAAAAAATCACCTGGCTATAGTCGTTGATGAATATGGTGGAACAAGTGGATTAATTTCGCTCGAAGATATTATTGAAGAAATTGTAGGCGATATAAGTGATGAGTTTGATGACGAAGATTTAATTTTTTCTAAAATAGATGAAACGACTTATGTGTTTGAAGGTAAAACTGCCCTGAAAGACTTTTACCGTATTTTTGAACTCACAGAGGAACAATTAGAAGAGTTTGAAAATGCAAAGGGTGAGTCTGAGACTATTGCAGGTTTTGTCTTAGAAATTTCGAAAAGTTTACCGGTGAAAAATCAAGTGATTAGTTTTTTAGATTATAAGTTTACCATTGAAGTAGTTGATAATAAGCGTATAAAACAGATAAAAGTTAAAAAAAATGGTAAGTAGATTAGCGGCATTAGTTGGGTTTATTTTACTGTCTTCATGTCAAGATCAAATACAACCGAAGCAAAACGCATTTTTAGCCTTAAATTATCCTGAAGCTAATTACAAATTACTTCAATCCAATTGTAATTTTGAATTTGAAATGAACAAAAATGCAAGGATTTCTAGAGGTAAATATCTTGATTCGTGTTCATTTAATATTGTATATCCTAAGTTAAATGCAACTATATTTTTCACCTACAAGCCCGTTAATAATAATTTAAAGGCTTTATTAATTGACGCGCAAAAGTTACCCTTAAAGCACACCATTAAAGCTGATGCTATAGAAGCAGAAGTGTATACTAACCGTTTGGCAAACACTTATGGTAATTTTTACGAAGTTGAAGGTAATGCGGCTTCGCAAGCTCAGTTTTACTTAACCGATAGCTTAAAACATTTTATTACTGGTTCTATTTATTTTGAAACCACACCCAATTACGATTCTATTTTACCAGCTGCTGCATACATGAAGCGAGACCTTAAACACATGGTCGAAACAATGCGTTGGCGATCAAACACCCCTTAAATTTTAACCCTAAATTATTATTTAGGCTCGGTTTAAAAGTACAATTTTGTGTCAAAATTAAAAACTGTGTCAAATCACTACTTAAAATGGGTTTATCTTGTCATGCTTTCCTTGCTTTGGGGAAGCTCTTTTATCCTCATTAAAAAAGGTCTTGAAGGCTTAACACCAATACAGCTTGGGGCGGTTAGGGTCTTGTTTACAGGCTTGTTTTTAACCGCAATTGGCTTTAAAAAAGTTAAACAAATTTCAAAAACACAATGGTGGTGGATTGCGCTTTCTGGGTTTATTGGTACTTTATTTCCTAGTATTTTATTTGCTTATGCCGAAACTGAAATTGATAGCGCCATTGCTTCTATACTTAACTCAACAGTTCCTTTGTTAGCGTTTATTGTTGGTATTTTTTGCTTTGGAGCAGTTTTTAATAAGCAACAATTTTGGGGTGTTTTGGTAGGTTTGCTTGGCTCGTTTTTGCTTATTATAGCTGGAGCATCTTTAAATCCAGGCCAAAATTATTGGTATGCTATTTTACCAGTTATTGCATCACTAATGTATGCCTTTAACGCTAATGTTATTAAAACTTACTTGCAAAATATTTCAGCTTTGGGTATTGCGACGGGTTCGTTTATTGTTTTAATTCCTTTTGCCTTAGGCTTGTTATTAGCAACAGATTTTTTTGATCCTCAAAACCTTCAGCGGCCAGCCTTACAAGAATCCCTTAGTTATATATTGGTTTTAGCTTTGCTTGGCACTGCTTTAGCTAAGATTATATTTAATCGGTTAATCCAATTATCTAATCCTGTTTTTTCAACGTCGGTTACGTATTTAATTCCTGTGGTGGCTTTGTTTTGGGGTGTAATAGATGGAGAATCTTTTAGCTTATTGCAATTAGCGGCAGGTGGTGTAATTTTAGTAGGGGTTTACCTTTCGAACCGTAAAAAGAAAGCTAAATAAAAAAGCCACTCCGAAATGAAGTGGCTTTAAAATAGATTGAACTTTGTTTATTCAAAGTCTTTGTCAGATACCTCTTTGTTAATCATGATATCACTCATAATAAACTCGACCTTTCTAGGTCCAAAGCTCTGTACTAGAGTAAATGGCATCATTAGTCCGTCAACTTCTTTATAGTCTTTATATTCTATAACGGTTTCGAAGGTTTGTCCCATTTGCTCACTTACCGTTTTGGTTTTAAGCTTTAAGCCAGTGTCCACGCTGTAAAACTCACTTACAGTCTCGCTGGTGTTAATCACATAAGCATCTTCACCATCGACAGCTTCAATACTAACAAGTTCAGCATTTTCAGGAACATTTAGCTCAGGGATTGTTCCTCCGCTTGCTTCCATAGATTTAATTTGATCTTCGGTCATGTCCATACGTTGACCTTGTTGTACTACATAACCAGATTCACCGTTGTAAACTTGAACACTCATCGGGTTACCGTTCATAGAAACAACTACTTTTTGTTTACCGTCTTTGGTCATTTTTTGATCTAGGTTAATGCTCATGCCACCCATGCTTGCACTACCTTTCATGTAAACGCTATTTACGTTTTCTGCTGCATTACGTCCTCCTATGGCATCAAGGTAATCGTTGTATACGCTTACAACTGTAACGCCTTCTGGTAGTGGTTTTTTGAATTCAGGTTTGTCAATTTTATTCCCTTTTTTATCGTAATATAGAACAGGAACTTTTTTACCATCAAAACTTATTTTTTCAAGATTTTCAACTACTTCAATTCCCTTCCCTGCAACGACTATACGCATCTTGTTAAGCATTAGGTATTTTTGTGCCACACGCTTTACATCAGCTACCGAGACTTCATTTATTTTTTCAAGATAAGTTTCGTAAAAATCTTCTGGTAGATCGTTAAGCTCGATGTTTAGAGCATAGTTTGCTACTGTAGAGGGTTGCTCTAAACGCATCACAAAATTACCGGCAAATTTCTTTTTAACATCTTCAAGTTTATCAGCATCTACATCTTCAGTTCTGATACGCTTAATTTCATTTAAAAACTCAACAACCGCACTATCGGTGACTGCATTTCTTACGCTAGCTGAGGCATTAAATCTAGAAGCATAGCGGCTTGCACCAATACTTGATCTTGCACCATAAGTATAGCCTTTGTCTTCACGTAAGTTCATGTTTAAGTAACTTCCAAAGCTGCCACCAAGAATTTGGTTAGCGACTAAGACTGGGAAATAATCAGGATCTTTCATTTCAAGATCGACTGTATTTTCAACAATAATTTGACTTTGTACAGCATTAGGCATGTTTACAAAGTTAATTTGAGTGTACTGCGCATTGTTAACTGAAGGTAAGCTTACACTTGGAGGTGTTGCTTTTTTCCAGTCTGAGAAATGCTCTTTAATAAGCTTTTTAGCTTCTTTTTTAGTGATATCACCAACAATAACCATGTACGCATTCTCAGGTACAAAGTAATTTCGGTAAACATTCTTCACGTCATTTAAGGTGATATTTTCTACCGTTTCTGGTGTTACAAATTGACCGTAAGGGTGATTTTTACCATAAGCTAAAGCTGAGGCTACTCTGCTACCAATGGCGCCAACATTTTTCTCATCTGATTTTAAGCCTTCAATTAGTTTAGTTTTTTCAGCGTCAAACTCCTCTTCAGTAAAGACTGGTTTTAAAGCACCTTCGGCCATTAATTCTACTACTCTTGGGAAAAACTTAGATAAAGAGCTAGCAAATGCACTTTCTGAACCAAAACTTACGTTGGCTCCTAGAAAGTCAATCTCTTCATTAAATTCGTCTTTAGAAATATTTTCAGTTCCTGTTCCAAGGAGTGATGATACTAATGTAGCCGTTCCTGGTTTTTGCGCCGTGTATGGTTTATTGTCTATAATTAAACTCACAGAAACTCTTGGGAGTTTGTTGTTTTCGACAACCATCACCTCAAGGCCATTTTTTAAGGAAAAACGATCTGGTTCACCAATATTTACCTTTGGCGCTGGGCCAGGTTCAGGCATGGTAGATCTGTCTATTTGTGCATTAACAGAAGTTGCAAAGATGCACAGGGCTATTAATGTGATTAATTTAAATTTCATAGTATGTTTAGTTTTGTTCTTTTTCTGGTTCTGGTAAATAGTCTAAATCAAGTCTTTGGTTTTCATTTAAATACTTGTTGGCGACGTCTTTAATTTCTTCACGTGTGATACTTCTATAGATATCAATTTCTTCGTTGATTAAGTTAGTATTGCCATAAAGCACATGGTAAGTTGCTAAAGAAGAGGCGATCCCTTGAATACTTGAATTTGAGCTTACAAATTGGTTTTCAAATTTATTTTGAAGTTTTTGGTATTCGCGCTCAGTAATTAGTTCAGTTTTAAGCTTTGAGATTTCATCATCCATAATTTCGCCAATTTTTTCTAGTGAAGTTTCACCTAGTGGTAAAGCGCCCATAATGTAAGTGCCATAATCTTCCATCGGTCTTGGGAAGGCTAAAACTTGTAAGGCTACTTTTTCTTCATCAACCATACGCTTGTACATTCTAGAACTTTTACCGTCGGTTAGGATAGAAGAAATCATACTCATCACATACGTATCTCTTTCGCTCATGCCAGGAATTCTATATACATAAGCTTTGATAGGTATTTGAATATTTCCATCGTATTCTGTAGCAGTAATCGTTTCCTTAATTGGCTCTTCTTTGATACTAACACGCTCTACTTCAGGCTTAGCTTTTACTTCACCAAAGTAGTCCTCAATCATTTTCTTAGTATTATCTAGATCTAAATTACCGGCGACTACTAAAGTGGCATTATTAGGCCCATAGTATTTATCGAAAAACGCTTTAAACTCATCTAATTTTGCCGCGTCTAAATCGTCCATAGTTCCAATTACAGAATTTTTGTATGGGTGTTTGTCAAACATGTACTTGTTAATTCCTGTAGCGTAGATAATTTTACCATAAGGTGCATTGTCTATTCGTGAGCGCTTTTCTTCTTTAACAACTTCGTTTTGTGTGTCAACCCCAACTTGATTAATGACCGGTTGAAGCATACGTTCAGACTCCATCCAAAGCCCTAACTCAAGTGCATTAGAAGGGAAAGTCTCGTAATAATATGTTCTATCTTGTGTTGTGTTAGCATTATTGCTTCCGCCATTAGCAGCTACAATATTAAACCACTCACCACGCTCTATGTTTTTAGTGCCTTCAAACAATAGGTGTTCAAAAAAGTGCGCAAACCCTGTACGTCCTGGTGCTTCATCTTTAGCACCAACATGATACATCACTCCAACAGTTACAACTGGAACCGAGTTATCTTGGTGTATAATAACATCAAGGCCATTTCCAAGTTCATACTCTTCAAATTCTACTTCCTGAGCAAAGCTAAATACTGTTGCGCAGAGTAGAAGTAATACGTTAAGCTTCTTAATCATTTTTAATTGTTTTAGTTTATAAGTTAGTATAAGTTAATAGGATGTTGTTACAAATATCACTATTATTTTTTCAAACCTTAAGAATTTTTGAGAAATAATTAAGGAATTCACTTAATTAACAAGACGTTAAAACACTTTGCGGTTTTATAAATGTATATTGATAAATAAAAATAATCATGATAAAATTTGTACTTCCTGTTAGATTCGGTGTAGCCCTATCTACATCATTAATTGCATATTTTTTAATTCTCTCTTTGTTTGATTTACACACTAATCCGCTATTTAGTTTATTTAACGGAGTAATTACTGGTTTTGCGATTTTTGAGGCCATTCGGTTTCGCCGCATAGAATTAAAATCTAATTATAATTATGGGTCAGGTTTTAGTGCTGGTATCGTTACAGGGTTTATAGGCACTCTACTTTTTACTGTTTTTATGACGATTTATGCGACCGAAGTTGAACCTGACTTTGTAAGTTTACTAGCGACTAAATTTTTTAACAGCTATAATATTGGCGTGGCTATATTTGCGTTTGTTGTTGCTATTATGGGTTTTGCTACATCAGTCGTTTTAACCTTATCTTTTATGCAACTTTTTAAAAATCCAATTCAATCCAATAGTTAACCTTTGACATTAAAATATTAAGTGCTATATTTGCAAACATTTTTAAAAATAAACACTAAAATTATGTATGCAATCGTAGAGATAGCAGGGCAGCAGTTTAAAGTTGCAAAAGACCAAAAAGTGTTTGTACATCGTTTAAAAGAAGATGAAGGAGCTAAAATTAGCTTTGACAATGTTCTGTTATTCAATGATGGTACAACAACTACAATTGGCGCCCCAGCTATAGATGGTGCAAAAGTTGAGGCTAAAGTCCTTAAGCACCTGAAAGGAGATAAAGTTATTGTCTTCAAAAAGAAAAGAAGAAAAGGTTACAAGAAGAAAAACGGTCACAGACAGTATTTGACTGAAATTCAAATTGAAGGCCTTACAGCTAGTGGAGCAAAAAAATCAACTAAAGCAGTTGCTAAGAAAGAAAGCAAAAAGGTTGAAACTGCTACTGAGAGTAAAGACTTGAGTAAACATACCGTAGCTGAATTGAAAGAGATGGCTAAAGCTCAAGGATTAGAAGGTTATTCTTCATTGAAGAAAGCTGAGTTAATAGAAGCATTAAGTAAATAACAATAAAACTTTTAGATCATGGCACACAAGAAAGGTGTAGGTAGTTCTAAGAACGGAAGAGAATCAGAATCGAAACGATTAGGCGTGAAAATCTTTGGTGGTCAAGCTGCTATTGCAGGGAATATTATCGTTAGACAGCGTGGTACTAAGCATAAAGCTGGTGACAATGTTTATGTTGGTAAAGATCACACATTACACGCTAAAGTAGACGGTATTGTTCAATTTAAGAAATCTAAAGATGATAAATCTTATGTTTCTGTAGAACCTGTTAATGCTTAAGCATTACAATAAAATCTATAAAAAAGCCTAACGATCTCGTTAGGCTTTTTTTTGGCGTTTATATCAACGATATATTAAAACCATGCTTGCCATGGGATTCTTGATAATACCAAGATCAAGGCTAATGCATAAAATATCGCAATGGTTCTAAACTTTTTAGTAGATGATAGTTTTTTCTTGTGTTTGCTGTACCCCATAGTAATAAGAACAATAGCAATAATCATAGTTAACGGATGTTCAACTAAGTAAAGTCTTAGGTTGGCATCTTTCATGACTGCTCCCATTCCTTGTTCTGAAAAGGCCGTAAAATAAGGCTGTACAAAATAAAGTATAATCCCTATAAGAAGCTGTAGGTGCGAAACTATTAACGTAAATAAAGAAATTCTAAAATCTTTAGCGCCATAAGGTGATTTTGTGAGTGTTTTAATAATAGCATTAAAGCTTGATAGTGTCAATACAAGCAGGACTAAATACGCCCAGTAAGAGTGAACAATTTGAAAAATTTCGTACATATAAATTATAATTTTAAAGGTTAATCGAATAATGCTTTAAGTTCTGTAGCTTCTTTTGCTTTTAACTTTCCAGCTAAAACCAAGCTTAGCTGTTTTCTTCTTAAGGCGCCGTCGTAGCGTTCTTTTTCTAGTTCAGTTTGAGGTGTTATAGTTGGGATCGGAACAGGGTTTCCAATATCATCAACAGCGACAAAGGTATAAATAGCTTCGTTAGCTTTGCTGCGGCGACCACTTTCACGATCTTCAATCCAAACATCTAACACAATTTCCATTGAGGTTTTAAAGGCACGGGAGACTTTAGCTTCAACTGTGACCACACTTCCTAATGGAATAGATTTGTTGAAAGCGACGTGATTAACAGAAGCTGTGACTACAATTCGTCTAGAATGTCTTCTAGCAGCTATACTTGCTGCACGATCCATTCTTGCTAATAACTCACCACCAAATAAATTATTTAAAGGATTTGTTTCGCTGGGTAAGACTAAATCAGTCAAAACTGTTTTTGAGTCTTCAGGATACTTGTTCATTTTCAGGAATTTTTGGCAAAGTTAAGATTTAAAGGTTTAAGATTATCCTAAAAAACTTATTTTACCAATAACCAAGCTGATTTGTTCTCTGTTGTACGAACTCGCTTTAATAAATTTCTAGCTTTAGAGCGGTTAGAAAGCCCGCCATATGAAATAGGATATAAGTTATACTTATTTTTTTCTAAGGCTTGTGCTTTATATCCTTTTGCTTTTAGCTTTAAAAGCAATTTACGGGCATTTGCTTGGTTTTTAAAAGCGCCTGCAATCACATGGAATGGTTGTTCGCTGTTAATGCTAGTATTAGCTGTACTAGATGTTTTCGTTTTAATAATAATGGGTTCAAGCGTTGTACCTAGAGAAAATTCAGCTGTTTGAATCTTAGACTCAATAATTTGTTGTGCTTTTTGCTCGTTAACAAGCATTTGTTGTTCTGTACTGCTTGTGTAATAGTTATAACCTAAGGCTGAAATTAATCCAATAGCGACTAAACTAGCTGCTGCATAACGGTATATGGCACTAGCATTTTTGGACTTTTTACCCGTTTCAATTGGGATTATAGTTGAAGTATTTTTAGGATTGATTGAGCCTGGTTCTTCAACTTCCATACTTGTTAGAGTGCAAGACTCTAAACCATAAGCATCTAATAAAAAATTAGTGTTTGGGTCTGCCGTAAACTCGATGCTTTCATTCTGGAAAAACGTCCCAATATGTTTAAGGTGTACTTTTTCGCCTTGTTGTAAACTTGATTTTAAATCGTCTATAAAGTAGTTGAGTTGTTTTTCAGCTTTTTGAAAACTAATTTGTTGTGCATTAGCAATACTGTTAATTAACAAGCCATCATGGTTTTTGATTTGACCACTAAACGTTAAAGTTTTTTTAGGCGGCTGGATTTCATGACGGCGTGTATTGATTTTAGCTGATTGTTTTTGGGTTAAAAACGCTCCAAAATCGGGTAATATCACACAGTCATGTGTGTATAATAAATCGGTAATATGTTGAGTAATCAAAGACACTAAAAACAAAAATAATTGGATTTACGGTTCTAAAAAAATTTATTTACCAAAAAGTTAAAAATTAAATCTGACTCCTGTAAATATACCAAAATAATACGGCCTTGCACCTGTTGTATTAGCTTTAAACGTATTTATTTGATACTTAAAAGTGGGCTCGAAATTAAACGACCATTTTTTAGTTATACCGTAATTTAACCCTAAGCCAATGTTGGTTGTAAAACTTGTTGGGTTAATATTATTAGCTTCACCTATTTGAACTTTACTTTCTTCAGAGTTAAACTCTATCGAGTTATTATTTAAAAATAATGTACTCGCTCCCCCAATAAGACTAATATCAACTTTTCGGTTTATAAGCTCATACTCAACTTCAACTGGAATTTCAATAAACCCTAATTGTTGTGTGATATTTCCAAAGTTATTGTCTGGCTTAAAGCCTTCTCCTGCTATAGTGTTTAATTCATCTGAAGATACTACTGTATAGTATTGATTAGTTTGATTAAAGTTAATATTAGCATCACTAAAAGCTGGGTTGCTAAAAGTCATTGCCACACTGTTGGTTGCGTAATTAAGATTAACTTGATTAAGGCCTGTTCTAAGCTTAATTTTTTTAGTAAGTTGATAAGCTAGATTAACTCCAAATGCGAGATTAGCTGAAGTATTTCCAGCTTGCATAGTTGAACCTAAACTACTTTCATTTGTAAATGAATTTGAAAAAATAGGAGCTACCTGAGTATTAATAAGCCATCGGTCTTTAATGGTTTCAAGTGAATGTTCATGATTTGAAGGGCTAAATTCTGAAAATAAAATCAGTCGAGCTTGAGTAGAGGCGTTTAGTGATGGCTTTAAAATAGAATTTTTTTCGAGTGTATTTACTTTTGTTATAGTTTTTGCTCCCTTAACCCTATGGCTTTTCTCTTCGTTACCATTACTTTCAGATAGTGAGGTTTGGTAAAAAACGCCCCATTGACTTTCAAGATTTTGATATAATATAGAAAAAGCTTCAGGTGATAAGGTCTTAATATTAGTGGAAAAGTCAATCGTATAATTAATAGGAGAGTTATTTGCTACAACTTTACTATTGTCAAGTGAAATTAACTTGTTGTAAAACAGGCCTAGAGTAAATATTAGTAAAGCACTAGCAGCAACACCAACATATTTATAAACCCAAAAAGGGATAATTTTATGTTTTGATGGGTGTGATAATTCTTTTTCAATATTTCTCCAAGCTGCTTTAGGTGCCTTAGGTTCAAAATTAGTAAAGCTCTCTTGGAACACGCGATCGATATGTTTTTCAAAATCTTTCATTACGCCTGTTTAATAGATTTTGAATTTAAAATTTGGTCTACTTTTGTTTTTAAAATCGCACGTGCTCTTGATAAATTTGATTTAGAAGTCCCTTCACTAATATTAAGTTGTAATGCAATTTCTGCATGTGAATTCCCGTCTAACACATAAAGGTTAAATACTAACCTGTAGCGGTTAGGTAGTTCTTGTATTAATTTAAGAAGTGTGTCTAGCTTTATAGGAGAATCGGTTACAGTTAAACGATCGTCAGCAATTTGATTTGGTGAAATAAGCTCGAAGACTTTTTGTTTTTTATATTTCTGAAGCGTTGTATTAACTACAATTCGTTTCATCCAGCCTTCAAATGATCCTTGACCTTTGAACTGGTGAATCTTTTCGAAAATAGTGATAAATGAGTCTTGAAGATTATCCTGAGCTTGAGCGTAATTAGAAGAGTACTTTAAGCAAATTCCAAAAAACTTATCAGCATAAAGCAAATAAAGCTCTTTTTGAGCCTCAATATTATGGCGCTTGCATTGCTTGATAAGTTTTTTTAAAACCATATGTCTAGGGCTCTATGACTGTCACTTCTTTTTCAATAAATAATTGGTTGCCGCTTGTATTGTCGGTAAGAAATCTAAAGGTAACCTCTCCGGTAGAATTAGGCGTATATTCATAAATTTCAATCGAAGATAAATCTGAAAGTTCACAATTTAAATTATCTTCAAAATTTAATATTGGACCAATAACAAATGTACTTTCATTCACAGTTTCTGTTTCAAACCGGTTGAATGAATGACAGTCTGAAATTAAATCTATTGTTAAATCAAACTCGTAGGTTTCTCCTAGTATCATCTCTTCAGGGACATTTGCAAAGGAAATCGTCCCAACTTCAGTTCCAGAAGTTTCAAAAAAATCTTCTGATTCACAGCTAAGGATACTGATTAAAACGATTGCAACTCCAAATATTTTTTTCATAACGTTGTTATTAAGATAGAATTTTAGTGAAAAGGTTGCGTTTAAATTTACTCGTCTTCTTTAGCGAGTTTAATGGCTTCAACAATTTTAGTTTCAAGTTCTTCCATTAGTTCAGGATTATCTTTCAATAGTGTTTTTACAGCATCACGACCTTGACCTAGCTTTGTGTCCTCATAACTAAACCATGAACCTGCTTTTTTGATAATTTCATAATCAACACCAATATCTATAATTTCTCCTATTTTAGAAATACCTTCTCCGTACATAATGTCAAATTCGGCCATTTTAAATGGTGGAGCTACCTTGTTTTTAACCACTTTTACACGTGTTTTGTTACCCATAACATCGCTATTGCTATTCTTGATTTGGGTAGATCTCCTGATGTCTAATCGAACTGAAGCATAAAACTTTAAAGCATTTCCCCCGGTTGTTGTTTCTGGATTTCCAAACATCACCCCAATTTTTTCTCTCAACTGGTTAATAAATACTACCGTACAATTGGTTTTGCTAATAGAAGAGGTTAATTTTCTTAAAGCTTGTGACATTAATCGTGCATGTAGACCCATTTTAGAATCTCCCATTTCACCTTCAATTTCACTTTTAGGCGTAAGTGCCGCAACAGAGTCAACAATTACAATATCTATTGCACCAGAGCGAATTAAGTTATCGGCAATTTCTAGGGCTTGCTCGCCGTGATCTGGTTGAGAAATAATAAGATTATCTATATCTACACCAAGTTTAGAAGCATAGAGACGATCAAATGCATGCTCGGCATCAATAAAAGCAGCAATACCACCTGCTTTTTGAGCTTCGGCAATAGCATGTAATGTTAAAGTCGTTTTACCTGAAGATTCAGGACCATATATTTCAACCACTCTACCTCTAGGATAACCACCCACGCCTAAAGCTAAGTCTAGACCTAATGACCCTGAAGATATAGCATCAACATCTTCAACAGCTTGGTCGCTCATCTTCATTACGGTGCCTTTTCCGTAGGTCTTGTCCAACTTATCTAATGTAAGTTTAAGTGCCTTTAGTTTTGCGTCTTTTTCTTTATTTTCTTTAGCCATAATAGAAATATTCTTAATTCTTTTGATGTAAAAGTACTATTTATATCAATAAACATATTATTTTCACGCAACCAATTTATAGGTTTTGCATCTATAAATTGTAGTTTATAGTGTGTAACACTTTAAGCTTATATAGAAAACCACGGTTGTGGCAGACGGTTAGCAAGTTTTTTTGATACAAAAACTGAGCATGATTATTAAATTATCGTTTAATAACGAATTAGCCCGTTAGAAAAAGTCCCCACGAAGCGGGACTTTTTTCATTTCTCATCTTTTAGTTTACATTTGCATTTTAATCTTTCTTTAACTTAAATCTAGTATAGCATGCAACTGTACAATAAACTAAGTGCCAAAGAAAGGGAAGCTTTAATTGATCAAGCAGGAGAAGAACGCTTGACACTTTCCTTTTATACCTATGCGAAAATTGGCAACCCGCAATTATTTAGAAACTATCTTTTTGTAGCTTGGGATAAGCTCGATGTATTGGGCAGGATATATGTAGCCAAAGAAGGCATTAATGCTCAACTTTCTGTTCCGGCACAAAACTTTGATAAGTTTAAAGCTTTTATAGATAATATCTATTTCTTAAAAGATGTTCGGTTGAATATCGCGATAGAACAAGATGACAAATCCTTTTTAAAGCTTAAAATTAAAGTGCGGTCTAAGATTGTTGCTGATGGGCTCAATGATGATAGGTTTGATGTTACAAATAAAGGCGTACATGTTGATGCGGAGCAGTTTAATAGCTTAATTGAAGATCCAAATACTGTTTTGGTTGATATGCGAAATCATTACGAGAGTGAAATAGGTCACTTTAAAAATGCAGTAACGCCAGATGTAGATACGTTTAGAGATTCTTTAGATATTATTGAAGCCGATTTAAAAGACTACAAAGACGACAAAAATTTAGTCATGTATTGTACTGGTGGAATTCGATGTGAAAAGGCTAGTGCATACTATAAACATAAAGGCTTTAAAAAAGTGTACCAGCTGGAAGGTGGTATTATAGAATACGCTAGACAAGTTCAAGAAAAAGGACTTGAAAACAAATTCTTAGGTAAAAACTTTGTGTTTGATCACCGTCGAGGCGAGCGTATTTCAGATCAAGTTATTGCAAAGTGCCATCAATGCGGGGAAGCTTGTGATACTCACACTAATTGTGATAATGAAGGTTGCCACCTTTTATTTATACAATGTGAATCCTGTGCTCAAAAAATGGATAATTGCTGCTCAGATCATTGTAAAGAAGTAATTAAACTCCCTTACGACGAACAAAAAAAGTTAAGAGCAGGAAAACGAAATAGTAATAAAATCTTTAAAAAAGGAAGATCACCTGTTTTAAAGTTTAAATCGATGAGGCCAAGTTGCTCAATCACCTAAGAGGTTGTTTAGCCGATTTTTTCAATAAGATCGGCTACACTTTTTTGCCAAGTCTTAAGTTGAAAATCTTTAAAATGTGTCGCCAACTTATTCTTGCTTAACACGGAATATGCCGGTCGTTTAGCTTTTGTTTTAAAGTGACTAACAGCATTTACGTTTAAGTTAGCTTGATACAAGTTAACTATCTCTAAACTGAAGTCGTACCAAGATAATTCTCCTATATTGCTAAAATGATACAGGCCAAATTTTTGGGTTTTCGTGTTAATCAAGTAACTTATAAACTCGGCTAAGTCGTTCGCATTTGTAGGAGTACCTATTTGCTCTGTTGTAATGCTAACTTTTTTTTTCTCAGCTTTAATTTGAGAGCATATAAAATTAAAGAAATTACTTTTATATTGAGAATACAACCAGGACGATCTTAAAATAAAATAGGAGCATCCTGAGGCTTTTATAGCAGTTTCTCCATGAAGTTTACTTAACCCATAGTTGTTGATAGGATTGGTTTGATCGGTTTCTAGATAAGGGGAGTTTTTGAGGCCATCAAACACATAATCTGTTGAAATATGGATTAAAACACAGTTGTGTGCTTGACAAACGTCGGCTAGTTGTTTTACGGCAAGATGGTTAACCTGTTCTGCTTGTTCAAACTCATCTTCGGCAGCTTCAACGTTGGTATAAGCTGCACAGTTAATGCAGTACTCAGGTTGAACAGTTTGAAAATAAGTCTCTAACGCATTAAAATTAGTAAGATCTAATTCAGAAGATGACTTAAAATCTATGGGCGCCTTAAAATTGTGTTTGATAGCTTTAATGCAATGTCCTAATTGACCATTCGCACCAGTAACTAATATGGCCATGCTAGATTGTTTTTAGGTAATTGTTTAAACTGGGATTAGCTAAATCTTTGTCAGAAACAACTTGATCTTCAGGCTTAATTCTCCAATCAATATTTAAATTTTCATCGTTAAATGCAATACCTCTTTCAGCTTCTTTATGGTAAAAATTATCACATTTATAGGCAAAAATAGCTTCGCTTGATAAGGTTGAAAACCCATGCGCAAAACCTCGAGGTATAAAAAGCTGATGATGGTTGACATCGTTAAGTTCGTAAGCAAAACTCTGTTTAAAGGTTGGTGAATCTTTCCTTAGGTCTACTACAACATCTAATACACAACCTTTCACAACCCGAACAAGTTTAGCTTGTGCGGCATTACCAATTTGAAAATGTAAGCCACGAATGGCTCCATATTTGGAAATAGACTGGTTATCTTGGATAAAGTTGACGGTATAACTAAGTTTAGACTCCAGCATACCTTTTTTATAGGTTTCTAAAAAACTACCACGGGGATCCTTAAATACCTTTGGTTTTACAATAAGGCAGTCTTTTAGAGGAGTGGTTTCTATGGTCATGAATTAGTGTATTTATCGAGGTACCAATCTATGGTTTTTTTAATACCCGATTCAAAATTTTCATCTGCTTCCCAGCCTAACTTGTTTTCTATTTTCGATGCATCTATAGCGTATCTAAAGTCATGTCCTGGTCTATCAGAGACCAACTTAATTTGTGATTGGTACGAGTCTTTGTTTTTTTTGGGTTTAGCTACGTCAAGGATTTTACAAATTTTATGTGCGATGTATAAATTGTCACGTTCGTTACGGCCACCAATATTATAGGTTTCACCTAAGTTACCTTGTTCTAAAGCTAACATTACCCCTTTGCAATGATCTTTAACATACAACCAGTCTCTAATATTTTTTCCGTCACCATAAATGGGAATATCCTCATTATTAATAGCCTTACGAATAATGGTTGGAATTAGTTTTTCGTCATGTTGATTTGGACCATAATTATTAGAGCAGTTGGTAGTTATCACTGGTAAGTTATAGGTATGAAAATAACTTCTTACAATAAAATCTGAAGATGCTTTTGAAGCACTATAAGGTGAATTTGGAGCGTAAGCTGTTTGTTCTGTAAATAAGCCTGTTTCCCCCAAGGTTCCATAAACTTCATCGGTAGAAACATGGAGAAATCGAGCTGAATTAAACTCTGGCCTAAGTTGGTTAGGACCATTCATCCATAATGCATAAGCTTCATGCAGTAAGTTGAAAGTGCCACGAATATTTGTATCAATAAAAGCCGCTGGATTTGTAATTGAATTATCAACATGTGATTCAGCAGCAAAATGAAATACATACTGAAATTGATATTTATCGAATAATTCTTTGACTAATTTTTCATCACAAATATCGCCTTTTACAAAACTGTAATTATTATAATCTGCGACTTCTATATTATTTAAATCTCCAGCATAGGTTAACTTATCTAAATTTACAAAGTGGAATTTTTGTTCTGGTACAAAATGATTGATAAAATTACTGGCAATAAAACCCGCACCGCCTGTAACTAGAATATTAGTCATGTTGTCTAGCATCGCTAAAAATTTGATGAAGTATTTGTTCTGTAATTAAATAGGTTGGTTTAACACCTGTGGTCCCTAAACCACCCGATGCTAAAGTACTTCCTGTTTCTAATGGGTTGTCACTTGCGTAATAAGCATACCTTAATTTAACTTTAGGATTAATGTTTCCTCTTAGTTTGGCGGCAGCTTGAATCGCTTTTTGATAATGTGCACCCTCCATCTCTAGACCAATAACACCCCAAGTTGATTTGTGGAAAAAGCTTAATAAGTCTCTATTTTGTAAAGAAGTACCTAAGACGGTTACCATTGCTCCTTTAAATGCTTGTAGGCCACAATTATCAAAATCTTCTACAGATAACTCATTTTTAAACGGATAATTATCTGCAGTCCCCTCAAATAAGTGAGCTGTAGGGATCATTAAATCACCTTTACCACCTTCTAAGATACCAGCTTTACCCATAATTGATATGGATTCAACATTCATATGCTTTTCCTCGTTCTCGGTTAATGAAAAGGGTTTGAGTAATTCGTCCATAGTCTCATAAGCTTGCTCTCCAAACGCATAATCCATGACAATAATTACAGGTGCATTTTTAGTATTATTGAGTTTAAATTTTTCTTCTGGATGCTCTAGTTGAGTTGTGTCAAAAATTTGAACATTTATATTTGTCCCGCTTTGGTCTTCTATATAATGCATTCCTTTTTGTAGGGCTTCTTTTGTAACCTTAGCTCGTAGAGTTTCATTTTTAGAATCACTTAAAGCTTCATAGACTTGAAAGCGTTTTTTGTCTTTACAAAGTTTTTGTAAACTTAGTGGGGCATAAAGCGTATTCATAACGCTGTGCATGTTAGCACTAATAATATGTATTGGCCGATCAAAGAGTTGATGTTCCCAAAGTTTTTGTTTGATATGTTGAGCCCAAACTTCTCCGTGAATATGGTGTCCTAACCGCTCCCTTACAACTGGACTAAACGTAATGGTTCTTTTTTTATGTTCTAACTCTTCATCTAATGCAAGTTGACCTAAATTATAAATAAGGTGTAAAAACTTGTGCTCATTACTTTTGGTGGCAAATTTTTTGTAAACGGTAAGAACTTCTTCAAAAGTTCTACCAATTATATTGGCCGTATGTGTAATCGCGATTTCTTTTTCTTTTTGAGTTAACTTTTTAGAGTTAACTACAGCCGCCTTAAGCTTTAGCCAATCTCTAGACAGATTTTCTTCCTTATCAATGACGATCGCTCTCATGATTTTATGAGACTCAATAAACAAGAAAGTAAGGTGGGTAAGAATATCGTAAATTTCAGATCTACCGCGTGTAATTTCAATATTCATTTGTTCATCGTCAATGCGGTAGCAATTGCGTCGTCGTTTAGGTGGAATAATGGCTTTAAAATGTGAATTTACATAACCTTCGTCACTGGTTAGGTTAATAAATCGGCATTCATCAATCCCTTCTGGTAAACGTTCAATAACATAAAGCAAGCCATTTAGCTCTACTTTATCTTCAGCAATAGAGCCATAAATTTCTGGTCTTAAACTAAGTAAGGCTTCTCTTAGGGTATCACCTGAAACACCCATGGGTTTATAAAATCCACGTATAAAAAGATGTCGCATAGTAATGTACATGCGTTCTATCGCATTTGTGCTTTCTTGTGCCCGATTTCTACCCGTATGTTTGAGTTGTGTCATAGTATAATTTAGAATGTAAAAGTAAACATTAAAGCTTAAATTGCTCTAAGCTCGCTGCAATTTTCCGGTCGTTAGACAGGCGCGGCACTTTATTTTGACCGCCCAATTTACCCTGTTTTTTCATGTGTTTTGCAAAGCTATTTTTGGGTAAAGCAGTAATTTTTAGACAGTCTAACATTTTACCTTCCCTAAGGTCTTTATAATATGCGTTTTGAAGTTGTAACTCTTTGTCTATGGCATTTCTAAGTTGGTCAAGTTTTTTTGGGGTGTGATTAAACTCAATGAACCATTCATGAAAGGCTAAGCCATCTTTAGGGTCTAGTTGGGGCGCTACTGTAAATTCTGAAATTTCATTCGGAAATTGTTCTAAACCAACTTTTAAGGCTTCTTCGACTTCTTTTGCTATGACGTGTTCACCAAATGCTGATGTAAAATGCTTAATGCGTCCTGAAACAATTACGCGATAGGGTGAAGTGTTAGTAAACATAACCGTGTCTCCAAGGTTATAACGCCATAATCCTGCATTGGTTGAAATAATCATGACATAATTAATGCCTACTTCAACCGAAGCAATAGTATAGACGTTTGGTTTTTCATCAAAAAACTCATCAGCTTTGATAAATTCATAAAATATACCCGAGTCTAACTGAAGTAACATGCCTTTCTCGCTTTGTGTATCTTGAAAGGCAAAAAAGCCTTCAGAAGCAGGATACAATTCTATACTAGGGAGCGAGCGGCCTATTAAGCTTTCAAATTTTGTGCGGTAGGGTTCGTAATTCACGCCACCGTAAATAAAGAGTTCAACGTTTTTATAATGTTCACCAATCGGTTTTCCAGAAGCGTCAACCAGCTTTTCAAAGTAGGCTTGAACCCACGATGGTATGCCGCTAAAAACGGTCATATTTGCTGAAATTGTTTCGTCTACAATTGCATTTAACTTTGTTTCCCAATCTTCAATACAGTTGGTTTCCCAGCTAGGGAGTCTATTTTTTTGAAGATAGTTAGGGACAAAATGGGCAACTATGCCCGATAGTCTTCCTAGTTTAATCCCATTTTTTTCTTCTAATTTTGGGCTCCCTTGTAAAAATATCATTTTACCGTCTACAAATTGAGAACGACCAGTTTCTGCGATATAGCATAAAATGGCATTTCTTGCAGCATTAATATGGGTTGGTATAGAAGCTTTGGTAAGTGGTATGTATTTTGCCCCGCTTGTTGTGCCTGAAGTTTTAGCAAAATACAAGGGCTTGCCGGGCCATAAAATGTTGGGCAAACCTTCAACTACTTGGTCAACATAGGGTTTTAAGTCTTCGTAATCTCGAACGGGAACCTGAGTTATAAAATCTTGATGTGATGTAATGTCACTAAAGTGATGGTCTTTACCAAACTGCGTTTCAGCCGCCGATTGGATCAGGGTATTAAATACAGCTTGTTGAGTTTGTATGGGTTGTTTTGACCATCGGTTAATTTGTTTTCTAATGTATTTTGCAAATAAACGGGCGGCAAAAGATTTAATAGACATAGGCTTATTCTTCAAACGTTATGTAATCTTGTGGATTTACAGGATAACCATCTACCCAAAGTTCGAAATGTAAATGTGGGCCTGTCGAAAGTTCGCCAGTATCTCCAGCTAGGGCTACTACTTCTCCTGTTTTTACTAAATCTCCTTGAGATTTTAGCAACTCTGCATTATGCTTATAAACAGAGATTAAACCAAAACTATGTTCTATAATTAATACGTTTCCTGTGCTAGAGGTCCATTCTGAAAATATAACGGTACCGTCTGAAACAGCTTTTACAGGCTCGTCTAATTCTGTAGAAATATCAACGGCGTAATGCTTAATTTCTGCATTGTAAGCTTCAGTTATTCTTCCTGTAATCGGTGGAAATAGCGATAAATTGGTATTTTGTACAGCTTGTTCTAACAAATTATACTTATCATTTTGTTCAACCTCTTGTCTTAATTCGTTTTCAGCTGAAGTAGGCTCTAGTTCTTCTGCTGGAATTTGATTGGCTTTAGCTGCTGTTGAGCTTTCTGTATTTAATTCTTCTACGGGAATTTGGCCGCCTAAAATTTGGCGTATAGAACTGTAGTAAGCATTATTTTTAAGCGCTTGTTGCTCTAGAGAATCGACCTTAAGACTTAAGCGCGTTGCTTTTTGCTTAAGCGCAGTTGACGAATATCCTGGGATATATTCCCTTAAAGGTGTAAAGGCAATTAACAGGCTAGTGCCTACAATTAGAAGAATACTAAATATAATGCTAATGCTTAAAATATTAAGACGTGTGACTTTAAAGGCTACTTTTTCTTCGAAGGTGTCCTCGTTTAAAATTACAAGCCTATACTTGTGTAGCAGCTTTTCAGATACTTTTTTCTTCTTGCTTTTTTTTGGTTTTGCCATTCAATAATTTAAGTCTTACAAAGATAGAATAAAGTTAATTTCTAATTGTTTTTAAGCTCTAAACCTTTGTTTTGCTTTTTTATTATTAATTTTGCTTCAAGAATTTTAAGCTAATTATATGTTACACGTAATTTTAGGAATGGTTGGTCCATGGCAGTGGGTCATCATAGGTATTGCTATTTTACTCTTATTTGGTGGTAAAAAAATACCTGAGTTAATGCGAGGATTAGGCAGCGGAATTAAAGAATTTAAGGATGCGTCTAAGGAAGAAGATGGTCATAGTAACACTAAAGGAGACGATGCGAAGTCTATAAAGTAATGATTCAATTTTTAATAAAAATATATTAACCTGAGTTTACGCTCAGGTTTTTTTATGCTCCCAGTGTTCTAAAGTGAGCTGTTTACCATCAAATTTTGCATAGGTATAATGTGAAATCCAATCACCTGTATTAAGATAGGTTGAGTTGTCACCTACCTTAATTTTCATTGGTAAATGTCTATGTCCAAAGACAAAATAGTCAAAATGCTGTTGTTCAAGTTTACGCTTGGCGTATAGTGCCAGCCATTCATGATCTTCTCCTAAAAACTTAGCGTCCTCATCGCCTGAAATTAATTTATTTTTTACCGATAGATAGCGCGCAATTTTGACGCCAATATCAGGGTGTAACCATCGGTAAAGGTATTTAGAAACAGGATGCTTAAATACTTTTTTCATACGCTTATAGCCAATATCGCCAGGTCCTAGACCATCCCCGTGACCAATTAAAAAGCGCGTTTGATTAAATTGAAACTCTTGTGGCTCATGAAAGGTTAAAATTCCTAACTCCTCTTCAAAATAGCGGTTCATCCATAAGTCGTGATTGCCTACAAAAAAATAAATAGGAATACCACTATCGGCAATTTCAGCTAATTTCCCTAAAACTCTTACAAAGCCTTTAGGAACAACCTCTTTATACTCAAACCAAAAATCAAACAAATCCCCTAATAAAAAAATTGCTGCGGCATCTTGCTTTATCTCGTCTAAAAATTGTACAAATTTTTTTTCACGGGCCAAGCTCGAGGCGTGGTCTGGTGCACCAAGATGGTTGTCTGAGGCAAAATAAACATGTTGGCCAGGCTTAAGTTTCATAGGCTTTAAAACTTCAAATATACTAAAGCTATTTTAACATATAATTCGTAGGGCTATAAATCAATTCAATTTAACTTTGAATAAACTATTATTATGAAAAGCCTTTTTATTCTACTTAGTTGTTTAATTAGCGTTACGGCTGCTTATTCTCAAGCTAAAAGTTACACTATCGAACAAGACTTTACAAGCATTAAAGTGAGTAATAAAGTAAACATTGAAATTATTCCCAATGCGAAAGAATCAAAAATTGAAATCACAGGTTATAGTGATGAAGATCTAAAGTGGAAGGTAGAACAAGGTGAGTTAAAAATAAGATTACCACTTGATGCTTTGTTTTCTGAAAGCAATACCTTAGTTAAGTTATACGTCAACACATTCACAAAACTAACCTTGAACAATGGCGTTGATGCTGAAATCACAGAATTAATGAAGCAAGACCACTTAAACTTAGATTTATCTGAAGGCAGTTTTTTAAGTGCTGAGTTTGATTTACGAAGTTTAAAGACCAAGAGCATTACAGGTGCAACCTTACATGTGAAAGGAAGCAGTAAGCACCATTATATAACTGTTAAAACCGGCGGTATGGTAGAAGCTAAAGAGTTTAAAAGTAAAAATGCCGATGTTAAAATTAGTTATGGCGGGACTATAGACGTTTTTGCTTCAAACAAAATAAAGGCAGCGGTAACCGCTGGTGGTCAAGTTTCTATTTACGGAAACCCTTCTCAAGTCGATTCAAAAACAAAGCTTGGCGGAAGCATTGACCTTAAAGACTAATTAATAATTATATAATTGAATTAGGCTTAAAGCGATAAGACTCCACAGCATAATTTCTTTATACATTGTTTTTAGCGTTTTAAGTTGAATTACATTACCCATTAAAAAACTTAAGCTTAAACTCACAATAATTAAATGATTTATTGAAAAGTTTAAATTTATAATAGCCATACATCCATACAGTATTACTGTTAATAATAATAGGCTTAAATTTCTTTGTTGGTTTATTTTTAAAGGATTATAAATTTTAACTATTAACAAAGCTATAATTAAACCAAGCATTAAGGTGACACCATAATTTATAATCGTATATGTATTAAAATGGGTTGAAAACTCTAAACTTAAATCGGGCCAGTATTCAAAGTAACGTGGAGCAGCTTTGTAAAGCAATAAGCTTGCAGCTAAATGTATAATTAGGGCACAGCAAAATCCTAAAATGCTAAGAATGTAATTTCTAATTTCACTCTCTGCATAAAAAAGAGCAGAAGCGAGGCTTAAAGGTATAATTAAGATGTGCGTAGAGTCGCATAAAAACGCCCAAAACGCCCAAAACCCAGCGTCAAATAATTTTTTTTGTACGTCGATTTGAGATTTTAAACTTAGCAACCGGCGTAAAGCGAGTAAGAAAAATACAAGTCCTAATATGTTTATATAAGACTCATATACTTTAAAATTTATAGTTAGTAATAAACAAAACACTAACACGCTATAACTGTGTTGTTCTTGGAATTTATTTTTCTTGACAATAAATTGAACTAACATAGCGCAAAATAAAATTAAGACGCCACTTGCAATAAGTTTTAGTAAAGTGATCGAGTTTTCTTGCTTTACACTAAAAATTATATAGCTAATGATTAAAAAAACCCAAATAAATAAGCTTTGAATTGGTTTAGATTGAGAAAAAAATCTTGTTAGCATGCTTCAATTTATTACTTTTGTAATCTAATTTAATTTATTTGGTCATGAAAGATTTAATGTTAGCTATACAATCTTTATTCGAAGATGTTTTATTTATTCCGCTTGATGCTTTAAGAACACTTCAGGACTCATCTTGGTGGGCAGCTAACGGCCTAAATTGGTTATTTATGTTAATTGCTTTTGTTGCTTTTTTATATTGGATGAAACAACTTAAACATTTTAATGATAATAACGAAGAGGACCGCGATGCTAAAGCCCATTCTTTTTTAGGTAAAGATGCTGACCTAGGTTAAGTCTTGTCCTATATCTTTTCGATAGTACATATTTTTAAATTTTATAGACTGAATGCTTTTGTAGGATAATTCAAGTGCTTTATTGAAATCATTATGATAAGATGTCACTGCGATTACTCTGCCTCCATGGGTTAAAAGTTTGTTGTCTTTTTTTATGGTGCCAGCATGACAAATAAAACTGTCTTTAGAGCTAACTTTATTTAAACCTTTAATTTCGCATCCTTTTTCGTATCCTTCTGGATAGCCCCCAGAAACTAACATTACTGTCACGGCACTTCTTGTGTCAATATCGAGTTTGAGTTTGTTAAGTTGAGAGTTAGCTGTCTTCTCTAATAGTTCGACCAAGTCTGTTTTTAATCTTGGGATAACCACTTCGGTTTCTGGATCGCCCATTCTCACATTATATTCAATCACATAAGGTTCGTCACCAACCTTCATTAACCCGATAAACACAAAGCCTTTATAATCAATTTGTTCTTGGTGAATTCCGTTAATAGTTGGCTTAATAATTTTTTCTTCCACCTTTGTCATAAAAGCTGGATCTGCAAAAGGAACAGGAGATACAGCACCCATACCACCAGTGTTTAAGCCTGTGTCACCTTCACCAATTCGTTTATAGTCCTTTGCATTTGGTAAGACGATATAGTCTTTACCATCGGTTAAAACAAACACGCTAAGTTCTATACCATCTAAAAATTCTTCAATAACAACTTCTTGTGAGGCTTCTCCAAACTTTTGATCGTTAAGCATATGGCTTAATTCCTGTTTAGCCTCTTCAAGCTCATTGATAATAAGCACACCTTTCCCACCAGCTAATCCATCGGCTTTTAAAACATAAGGTGGTTGGAGTTCTTCTAGAAATTGATAGGCCTTAGTTATTGTATTGGCGGTAAAACTTTGGTAGGCTGCTGTTGGAATGTGATGCGTTTGCATAAACTCTTTAGCTCGTTTTTTACTACCTTCAAGCTCTGCACCTTGTTGTGATGGCCCAATAATCATCAGGTCTTTAAATTGTTTTCTTGAGCTAAAATAGTCTGTAATCCCTTTAACTAGTGGGATCTCAGGCCCAACGATCATTAAATTGATTTTGTGAGTGTTAATAATGGAAGCTACAGCATCAAAATTAGTAATATCTAATTCAACATTAGTGGCAATTTGTGCAGTTCCAGCATTTCCAGGAGCCACAAAAAGTTTGTCGCATTTGGGACTTAAATGAAGTTGATGCGCAATGGTATGCTCGCGCCCACCGCTTCCTAAGACTAAGATATTCATGATTAAACAACTTAAGGTTATGGCATCAAAAATAATTGTTTGTAACTTGCTACACTAATCTATTTTTAAAAAAAGTTGAATCGGTTCGAGCGTATTTTAAAATGGCAAGGTTTTCCTATTGAAGATCAAAAACAACACTTAAGGCAAATTGAGCGTGAACTAGCGACAAATGCTAAAGCTTACACCGATCGAGCTAAGTGGGCTATTTTTAACTATCATAAGTCTCATAATTTACACTATCAATCTATTTTAAGTTCACTTAAAGTTAAAGCCTGGGAAGATATCCCCGTTATGACTAAACAAGATTTGCAACACCCCTTAGCCAAGCGTTTGAGTGAAGCTTACAGCCCTAAATCTGTGTTTGTAAATAAAACATCAGGATCTAGTGGTCACCCGTTTAGATTTGCTAAGGATAAACCTGCACACGCTTTGACTTGGGCTAACATTATTAGTTTGTATGCACAGCATGGTATTGATATGGCGAAGTCTTTAGAAGCACGCTTTTATGGGATTCCTAAAGACCTTGTGGGCTATCAAAAGGAACGTTTAAAAGATAGATTTGCTAGGCGTTACCGGTTTGATATTTTTAATTTATCCGACCATCAATTAGAAGGGTTTTTAACTAAATTTAAGCAAACCCCTTTTGAATTAATAAATGGTTATACCAGTTCAATTGTGATGTTTGCAAAACATTTATCTGATCAGAACATTTGCTTAAGAGATGTTTGTCCTAGTTTAAAAGCCTGTATTACAACCAGTGAAATGCTCTTTGACCTGGACAGACAACTTTTAGAAAGAGTCTTAGGCGTGCCTGTTATAAATGAATATGGTGCTAGTGAACTTGATGTGATTGCTTTTGAAAATGTCCAAGGTGAATGGCAACTTAACAACAAAACATTATTAGTTGAAATTGTTGATGATAACGGTCAAATACAGCCTTTAGGAGTAGAAGGCCATTTAGTTATTACCAGTTTATATAATAAAGCGCATCCTTTTATTCGTTACAAAATTGGGGATGTAGGAGTTATATCAAGTAAGAGTACTTCAAAAATTCAGGTTTTAGAGAAACTAATTGGCCGTACTAATCAGTTTGCGATTTTGCCAAGTGGTAAGCGTATACCGGCCTTAAGTTTTTATTATGTCACCAAATCGGTTATTGAAGATTCTGGAACGGTTAAGGAAATTAAAGTGGTGCAAGAGACAACAAACCAATTTAGTATTGAATATGTAGCTCAGGCTGATTTGTCTAAAGCTCAACAATCTAAAATAACACGTGCCATTGAAACTTATTTAGAGCCAGGTTTAGTGGTAGATTTTAAACGCTTTGATCAATTAGAACGTACAAAAAGTGGTAA
>CBFHKB010000009.1:0-28976 GCA_965656295.1 Psychroflexus sp. | reverse complement strand
TTATGCTTCATAATTATGAACCACCAACTCACCAACCTATTGCCTTAGTGTTTGGAAATGAAGTTAAGGGCGTTGATCAGGCGGTCGTTAACCAATGTGACCAAGTGATTGAAATCCCTCAGTTTGGGACTAAACACTCCTTAAATATATCAGTTAGTGTTGGGGTTTGTTTATGGGATTTGTTTCAAAAACTTAAACTGAGTAATTAATTTGTTTTCCTTTGGCTTTGATTTGATGGTCTTTTTTTTGACCCAGGGCTAAACCTAAAGATAAACCAATAGGTAATCCAAGTCCAATGAATGCGAAGTTATCTATTAGAAAACTAAATATAATTCCAGCAGGTAGACCCATAGCCGTCATACCGACCGCCATATATAAAGTCATAAAATGGTTTTTAGCGTAAATACCCTCGTTTTTTTGAAGATAGCTGAGAAGTTGTCGTTTTGATTGATTAATCTTTCGACTCGAGGCCTTCTGTTGTAAATTAAGGGATTCTATAGTCGTTATTTGATGAGTAATAAACTGAGTAGTTTGGGGTTTTAGAGTTTTGTCTTGGAGTTGTTTTAAAAGCTTGTTATAATTTCGTAGAGAACGTTCAACTTTTAATTTAATGTGATCGGGTGATGGGATATTAACAAGTGGTATTGCCATACTATTTTTTTATAAATTGTTTATAATGCTCATATCTTGCCATAATTTCTTTAACGTAATTATAAGGTTCACGACCTCTCACATAACCGTATTTAATACCTTTTTTAGTGTAATATTTAGGTGAGCTTAATTTTAAAATGCTTTGTTCTACATGGCCATCCCATCGGTTAGATTTTTTACCTTCGAGTTTTGCTAAACGTTGGCCATCTTTAACATGGTATAGCCCACAATTATAAGAGGCTAAGGCAAACTTTAATTGCTGAAGTGAATCTTCAGCGTCTTTAAATTCGTCTAAAAGTTGCGCTAAATATTTAGTACCACCCTTAATATTATCAGCAGGATTAAAGGGTTCTTTAACACCTAACTCTTTTGCTGTAGCTGGCATAATTTGCATTAAACCTTGTGCGCCAACCCAAGACTCTGAATTAGGATCAAACTTAGATTCTTGATAAGATAATGAGGCTAGTAATCGCCAATCTATCCCTAAATTATCAGCTTGTACTTTTATAATTTCATCGTAAGGACTTATTTTACCTTCATTAAGGCTGTAAAAATTACTTACAACTCGGCGTTTGTATAAACGCTTATTTTTATAGTATTTGTTATAAATCACATGGTAATCTGTCGTTTTTTTAATAGCTGTTATCCATTGGTTAATCTCAGCTAGCAACTCAGGATTATTGGCTCGCGTTGCCCAAGCGATACGTTGGTTAAAGCTCACTTTAGTTGAAATATCTAAAATAGGATAATACGAAGCATTGATAAACGCAATATTTTGATCGGCAATCGTATATTTAATTTTTTGATCAACAAGCATTTTTATAATACTATCGGTGGACATCTCGCCAGGAATAGGGTCAATATAAATTTGACCGCCTAATTCATCAGAGAGATTTTTTAAGCGTTTAGCGTAAGAAGATTTTAGCTTCACCGAAACTGTATCGCCTATGAGTTCTATAGGATCTTTCACTAAAACTTCATTAATTTCATGGATTTTCATTTGGCGCCAATAGCTTGGCTTTCGTTGGATCAAAACTTGGTGCGAATGATATAAAGGCTTCGTAAAATTCACTTCTCGTTTTCGATCTTCTGTAATAGTGTATCCATAGGCTAGTAAATCGCCATCACCACGATTAAGCATGTGAATTAAGCTATCTTCATTTTTAGCGATCACCATCTCTAATTCAAGCTCTAAATGACTCGCTAAACGTTCTAAGAGTTCATATTCAAACCCCATAGGTTTTCCCTTATATAAAAAATAGGTGGTGCCGCTATAGGTTGTGATCGCTTTTAACTTGCCATCTTTTTTAATTTCAGCAAGGCTCTTCTGTGCTAGCGGTGGTGTTTCCTTTGATGGACTAGAACCTGGGTTAGATTGGCAACTGTATAAACATAAGAATAGGCTAAAGAGCGCTAACCATTTCATAAATTAAATTTGACCCAATATAGGAAAATTCGATATATTCCATCCACAATTTTAACAATTAAGCTGAATTGACTAGTGGTTATCTGCTTTAAGGGATAAGATATAGGCAGTAGAGTCACAATTTTTAACGGTAAGTAAAAGTGATTGTCGTTCAGTTGAAGTTTCTAGCGCATAAATTTTACAAGTGTCAAGTTCTGTTTGACTTTGGCTAAAATCAACATCGCTTCGCTCCAGCAATTTGGTATAGCTTGCAGTATCGATTTGTAGTTGATTAAACTCTGTTAATGCTGATGTTGTAAACACTTTTTTCTTTAAGCCTATATTTTTTTTAACACGGGCATCCAGTCCATACGCACAAGAGGCTTGTTTGCCATTTAAAAAAAAGAGTAGGATAATAATTCCTACTATAAAGCCTGAAATATAATAGCCTAATCGTTGTATAAATTTCATAAGTAAATAAGGTAAAACACTTTAAAATATTAATAAATTAGGATCGCGATAATCCAAATCAAACCATTCTGCTACTGATTTGTTACTCAGCACGCCATGGTATAAATACAAACCGTTTCTAAGGCCTTTTTCATAACGCATCGCATTTTCTAAGCCTCCAGCTTCAGCAATATGTAATAAATAGGGTGTAAAAATATTACTTAAGGTCAATGATGATGTTCGGGCATAACGCGAAGGAATGTTAGGTACGCCATAATGCATTACCCCATGTTTCATAAAGCTTGGCTTTTGGTGACTTGTGACTTCAGAAGTTTCAATACAACCGCCCATATCTATACTTACATCAATAATAACCGAACCTTCTTTCATCTGTTCAACCATAGCTTCAGTGACCAAAACTGGTGATCGGTTTTTTCCGCGAACAGCGCCAATTAAAACATCGGCCCGTTTAAGTGCTTTTACTAGATATTTAGGTTGAATAGTCGAGGTGTATAAATTGTGACCGGCAAAATTTTTAATTTCACGAAGACGCGTTAAGGAACTATCAAACACCTTCACATTAGCGCCTAAGCCAATGGCCGATTTGGTAGCATATTCACCAACCGTTCCTGCACCTAACACAACAACTTCTATAGGAGGGACGCCGCTTATGTTACCGAACATTAATCCGTTCCCAGAGGAAACATTAGATAATAGTTCGGCGGCAATAAGTACAGAAGATGTACCAGCAATTTCGCTTAAAGCTTTCACAATAGGGTAGTTGTCAAACTCATCTTTGATAAACTCAAAGGCTAAAGCCGTGACGCGTTTTTCAGCTAATTTTTGAAAGTATGATTTTTGACGTGTCTTAAGTTGAAGTGCTGAAATTAAAATTGATTGCGGATGAATTAAATCAACTTCTTCGTCACTAAGCGGTGCTACTTTTAGGATGATGGGACACGAAAAAATTTTGTTTCTATCGTTAGTGATTTCGCCACCAGCTTCGGTATAATTTCGATCGGTAAAATTTGCATTTAATCCAGCTCCTTTTTCGATTAAAACACGGTGGCCGTTTGCTGTCAACGCATTAACGGCATCTGGCGTTAAACAAACGCGTTTTTCTTGGTAACTCAATTCTTTGGGTAAACCAATAAATAACTGGCCTTTCGCCTTAGTGATTTCTAGCATTTCTTCCTGTGGAAGTAACTCAGCGGCCGTAAATGGAGAGCTTGGTTGATTCATAATTTCAAAGATAATTGAAATCTTCTAATTCAGATTAATAAAAGTTTAATTCACGTTGAAGTAAGGCATTAAATTCAATTTTAATGTTGTGATGTTTAAAGTCAATCAGTGGTGCTATACGTTCGGGCCATTCAATAAATAACCAAGCATCTTGATTTAAGTAGTCTTCAAATCCTAAATCATAGACTTCATCTATGGTTTCAATTCTATAAAAATCGAAGTGAAAAATTTGACCTGACGTGGATTCATATTCATTAACAATAGAAAAGCTCGGGCTGGTCACATCATCGTTACTTCCTAAGGCTTTACACAAGGCTTTAATTAAAGTTGTTTTTCCAGCCCCTAAATCGCCTTGAAAACATATAATTTTCTCTGAACAGGCGCCCAGTAGTTCATTAGCAATACCAGGTAAATGATCAAGTTGATAATCGATTTTCTGCATTATTTTGGATTAAAAACAGCAAATGGAATAATCATTTCTTCCAGTGAGACTCCACCGTGTTGATACGTTTGCTTAAAGTAATTTGCATAATAATTAAAGTTATTAGGATAAGCTAAAAAATAATTGCTCTTGGCAAAAATATAAGAACTTGACATATTGATGAGCGGTAAGTGATAATATTTAGGGTTTTTAGCCACAATCACATCTTTAGCATTGTAGGTTAAACTTTTACCTGTTTTGTATCTCAAATTAAGACTAGTATTTTTATCGCCAATTACCTTAGAAGGTGTTTTAACGTTAATGGTTCCATGGTCTGTTGTAATAATAAGTTTAAAACCCATGGCTTTAGCCTTTTGTATAATTTCAATTAAAGGTGAATTTTTGAACCAACTTTGCGTTAAAGACCGGTAAGATTTATCGGTCGAGGCTAATTCTTTGATCACTTCCAATTCTGTTTTAGAATGCGAAAGCATGTCAACAAAATTATATACTACCACTGATAAATCATTAGATTGTTCTTGCTTAAAATTTTCAACTAGTTTTTGACCTTGATTAATATTGGTGATTTTGTGATAGCTATGCTTGTAGTCTAAGCCAAGTCTAGCTAGTTGTGCTTTTAGAAAGTCGTTTTCATGGAGGTTTTTGCCACCTTCGTCGGTATCATTTTTCCAATATTCTGGGTATATTTTTTCCATATCAGAAGGCATTAAGCCTGAGAAAATAGCATTTCTGGCGTATTGTGTAGCCGTTGGTAAAATGCTATAAAATGCTTCTTCTTTATCTTTTTTGTAATAAGAGTTTAGTGTTGGCTCAAAGGCTTTAAATTGGTCGTATCTTAAGTTATCTATCACCACTAATAAGGTAGGTTGATGTTTACTTAATTCGGGAACAATTTTATTTCTAAATATGGTGTGAGATAATTCAGGCGCTTCTGTATTTTTTTTAAACCAGCTGGCATAATTCCGATCAATAAATTTACCAAACTCTATGTTAGCTTCATTTTTTTGGGATTCGAGTATTTCAAACATACCTCCATCTTCAATGGTTTCTAATTCAAGCTCCCAATAAATAAGTTTTTGATATAAGCTCGCCCAATCTTGGTAAGTCTTAGTATCCATAAGTTCCATGGCGATTTTACGGAATTCTTGCTGGTAATTAGACGTGGTTTTTTCGGTCACTAATCTAGAATGGTCTAAATTCTTTTTTAAGCTTAATAAGATTTGGTTGGGGTTAACAGGTTTAATAAGGTAGTCGGCTATTTTAGACCCAATAGCTTCTTCCATGATGTATTCTTCTTCACTTTTAGTGATCATGACCACGGGAAGTTGATCTTTTAGAGCTTTAATTTCAGCCAAGGTTTCTAAACCCGTTAAACCTGGCATGTTTTCGTCTAGAAAAACAATATCGTAAGATTGCTCTTTTACAAGCTCAATAGCTTCGACACCACTTTGGCAGGTGGTCACGTTATAATTCTTTTGTTCAAGGAAAATAATATGTGGTTTGAGTAAATCAATTTCATCATCTACCCATAAAACTTTTAGCTTTGTCATATAAATGTATCTTTGTTATCTTAATCCTATTTCATCGGTGAAACAAAATAATAAACTTAAAATTATAAACGACCCAATTTATGGTTTTATTACCATACCAAGTCCTTTAATTTTTGACTTAATTCAGCATAAATATTTTCAGCGCTTACGCCGAATCTCTCAGATGGGCTTATCTTATATAGTTTATCCTGGTGCGCACCATACGCGATTTCATCATGCCTTGGGTTGTATCCATTTAATGAGTAAAGCGGTTAAAGTACTCCGATTTAAAGGTGTAGATATTAGCGTTGCTGAAGAAGAAGCATTGCTTATTGCTATTTTATTGCACGATATTGGACATGGACCTTTTTCTCATGCGCTAGAACATATGTTTGCTGAAGATGTTTCTCACGAATATATTTCGCTTGCTTTTATGCAACAACTTAACAAAGAGTTTGACGGGCAATTAAGTCTAGCTATTCGTATTTTTAAGGACGATTATCCTAAACAATTTTTATGTCAACTCTTGTCTAGTCAGTTAGACATGGATCGATTAGACTACTTGAAACGTGATAGTTTTTACACCGGTGTTGCCGAAGGTAATATTAATAGCGAGCGCTTAATTAGTATGCTAAATGTGAAAGACAACCAGATTGTTGTTGAAGAAAAAGGAATTTATTCTGTCGAAAAATTTTTAGTGGCCAGGCGTTTAATGTACTGGCAAGTATATTTACATAAAACAGGCTTATGTGCCGAACAACTATTAATAAAAACAATTATAAGAGCAAAAGAATTACTGTTAGAAGGCCATTCAATATATTGTAGTGAAGAGTTAGGCTACTTCCTAAACCATCAAATAGATGCAAAAGCATTTAATAATGAAGCCTTAATGCGATTTGCAAAATTAGATGATTATGATATTATTTATGCGATCAAACAATGGTCATATTCTAAAGATTTTACCTTAAGCCGTTTATCACAAATGATTTTAGAACGGCGACTTCCAAAAGTAAAGTTGAAGCAAAAGCGGATTAACCCAGAAAAAGTGGAAGTAAAGCGACAGCAATTTATGGAAGAACATAACTTAAATAAGCATGAAGCCTCTTATTTTGTCTTCACTGGTGAGACCCAAAATTTAGCTTACAAGCTAAATTCACAACCCATAAAAATACTGTATAAAAACGGAAAGTTGAAAGATGTCTCTAAAGCATCAGACCAATTTAATCTCAAAGCTTTGTCTAAATTGGTTACAAAACATTACTTCTGCTATCCTAAAAATAATTATTAACACTTTTTTTCTATTTTTGTCCTAATGAAATTTACAGCCACTCAAATAGCAGAGATATTAAACGGAGAAATTGAAGGTGATTCAGAAGCAGTAGTTTCTAAATTATCTAAAATTGAAGAAGGTGAGCAAGAATCGCTTACATTTTTATCAAATCCAAAATATACCAATTATATACATTCAACTAATGCAAGTATTTGCATTGTGAACAAGGATTTTGAAACTACAGAACCTTTAAAAACAACACTAATTAGGGTTGAAGACTCCTATGAAGCCTTTTCAAAATTACTAGAGTATTATAATCAAATAAAACTTAATAAGTCAGGAATCGAAACTCCTAGCCATATTCACGAGTCTGCGAGTATTGGTGAAGATTGTTATGTAGGTGCCTTTTCTTACATAGGTGAAAATGTAAAATTGGGTAATAAAGTTAAAATTTATCCGAATGTTTATATTGGTGATAATACAGAAATAGGCGATCATACTATTGTTTTTCCAGGGTGTAAAATTTACTCTGAAACTATTATTGGTAAGCACTGTGTAATGCACGGCGGAGCCATTGTTGGAGCAGACGGTTTTGGATTTTCACCAGACGATCAAGGCGTCTATAAAAAAGTACCACAGATTGGTAATGTGATTATAAAAGATCATGTAGATGTTGGTGCTGGAACCACCATAGATCGTGCAACTTTAGGCTCAACTGTAATAAAAGAAGGTGTAAAACTTGATAACCAAATACAAATCGCTCATAATGTCGAAATAGGTGAGCATACCGCAATTGCAGCCCAAACAGGAATTGCAGGTTCTACAAAAATAGGCAAGCACTGTTTAATTGGAGGACAAGTAGGCATCGTAGGCCACATACAAATTGGTGATTTTGTAAAAGTCCAAGCACAAACTGGAGTTGGGCGTAATGTTAAGCATCATGAAGTGATTCAAGGAACACCTGCTTTGGGCTATAGCGACTTTAATAAATCGTATGTACACTTTAAAAATTTACCAAGTATAATTAAACGAATAAATAGTTTAGAAAAAACAATTCACAAAAATGAGTCTAAATCCTAAAAAACAAACAACGATTGCCAAAGATGTTCAGCTTAAAGGAGTTGGGCTTCATACCGGTCAAGAAGTGACTTTAAACTTCAAACCAGCTTTAGCACATTCAGGTTACTCATTCAAACGTATAGATCTAGAAGGACATCCCGTAATCCCCGCAGATGCTAATTTGGTCACCGATACAAAACGTGGTACAACATTAGAAAAGAATGGCGTACTTATCCAAACTTCAGAACATGTTTTAGCCGCCTGTGTAGGTTTAGGAATAGACAATATATCGATAGAGCTCGACGCCTCTGAACCTCCTATAATGGATGGAAGTTCTAAATTTTTTGTCGAAGCATTAGAACAAGCTGGAGTTGTCGAATTAGACGCTGAGCGAGAAGAATTTATTGTAAAGGATGTCATTTCCTTTTCCGATGAAGAAACAGGTTCAGAAATATTAGTTATGCCAGCTAATGAGTACCAAGTTACAACTATGGTAGATTTTGAAACTAAAGTTCTTGGAACACAAAATGCTTCATTAACTTCATTAAGTGATTTTAAGGAGAAAATAGCGGACTCTAGAACCTTTAGTTTTTTACATGAACTTGAAGCGCTTTTAGAGCATGGCTTAATTAAAGGAGGAGATTTAAACAATGCCATAGTATATGTTGATAAAGAGTTATCTACAGAAACTATGAATAAACTTAAAGTTGCTTTTGGAAAAGATGATATTAAAGTAAAGCCAAACGGAATTTTAGATAATCTCAACTTACACCATCCTAATGAAGCAGCAAGACATAAATTATTAGATGTGATAGGCGATTTAGCTTTAGTGGGAACTTACATTCGAGGTAAAGTTATTGCTAATAAACCCGGTCATGGTATTAACACACAGTTTGCAAAAAAACTAGCCAAAATTATTAAGGCTGAAAAACGAAATAAGGTTCCACAAGTTAATTTAAATGAGAAACCTCTCTATGATGTGAGCCAAATCATGGATAAGCTCCCTCATAGACCTCCTTTTTTACTCGTCGATAAAATATACGAATTAACCGATAGCTCGGTCATTGGATCTAAAAATGTAACCATGAACGAGCCTTTTTTTGTAGGTCATTTTCCAGGTAAGCCTGTGATGCCAGGTGTACTTCAAGTTGAAGCTATGGCACAAACTGGAGGAATTTTAGCCTTAAGTACAGTTTCAGATCCTGAAAATTACTTGACCTATTTCATGAAAATTAACAATGTAAAATTTAAGCAACAAGTAGTGCCTGGCGATACTCTAATTTTTAAATTAGAATTAATTTCTCCAATTAGACGAGGGATTTGTCATATGCAAGCCTATGCCTATACCAATGGCAAGTTGGCATGTGAAGCCGAATTAATGGCGCAAATTGTAAAAGCAAAATAAAACTTATGAACCAACCACTAGCATACGTACACCCAGGAGCTAAAATCGCAAAAAATGTTGTGATTGAACCCTTTACAACCATTCATAATAATGTAGAAATAGGCGAGGGGTCATGGATTGGATCAAACGTAACTATTATGGAAGGTGCTCGAATTGGAAAAAACGTAAGTATTTTTCCAGGTGCTGTAATATCAGCCATACCACAAGATAAAAAATTTGATGACGAAGATACTGTTACTGAAATTGGCGATAACACCACAATCCGTGAATGTGTCACCATCAACCGTGGTACCTCAGATAAAATGAAAACCAAAATCGGTAAAAACTGCTGGATTATGGCTTACTGCCACATTGCACACGATTGTATTGTAGGTGATAACTGCGTATTTTCAAATAATTCAACCTTAGCAGGACACATAACTGTAGGGGATTACGCTGTTCTTGCAGGAATGGCTGCAGTGCAACAATTTTGTAGCATAGGTCGCCATGCTTTTGTAACAGGTGGTTCTCTCGTTCGTAAAGATGTTCCGCCATTTGTAAAAGCAGCTCGTGAACCTTTATCTTATGTTGGAATTAATTCTGTAGGATTACGTCGTCGTGGCTATGATACAGACAAGATAAGAGAAATACAAAATATTTACCGCATTTTATACCAAAGAAATTATAATAACACACAAGCTCTTTCTATACTTGAAGCCGAGTTGGAAGCAACTCCAGAACGTGATGAAATTATTCAATTTATAAAAGATTCGCAACGAGGTATTATGAAAGGATATTTTTCAAACTAATAAATAAAACTATGGCATCTACAAGTGACATTCGCAACGGATTATGTATTAAATATAATCATGATATTTTTAAAATAATTGAATTCTTACATGTTAAACCAGGGAAAGGGCCTGCTTTTGTAAGAACAAAATTAAAAAGTGTAACTACTGGAAAAGTTGTTGATAATACCTTTTCAGCGGGACATAAAATTGATGATGTTAGAGTTGAAACACACAAGTACCAATTTTTATATCAAGAAGGTGAATTTTACCACTTTATGCATACCGATGATTATACACAAATACGACTATTAGAAGCCGCTTTAGATATGCCAAAATTATTAAAAGAAGGTGAGGTAGTTTCTATTTTGATTAATACTGAAGATGATTTACCACTTTCTGTTGAAATGCCTCCGCATGTTGAATTAGAAGTAACTCATACAGAACCCGGTGTAAAAGGCAACACTGCCACAAATGCAACTAAACCTGCAACGGTTGAAACTGGCGCTGAAATTAATGTGCCTCTTTTTATCAATGAAGGGGATAAAGTTAAAATTGAAACTGAAAAGGGAACTTACAAAGAACGCGTTAAGTAGCTTATGAAGTTCCCTAAAGCATATTCTCTAAAATCAATTGCCGATCTATTAGATTGTGATTATGTGGGTGATGATGACTTTCAAATTTATGGCGCAAATGAAATTCATGTGGTCGAAAATGGCGATATTGTTTTTGTAGATCACCCTAAATATTACGATAAGGCTTTAGAGTCTGACGCAAGTGTTGTTTTAATTAATAAAAAAGTCGACTGCCCAAAGGATAAAGCTTTATTAATCTCAGAAGATCCATTTACAGATTTTAATAAACTCACCTCATTTTTTAAACCATTTATCCACTCTGAAGAATCGATTTCAACTTCAGCTAAAATAGGCGCTACAAGTATAATTCAACCCAATGTTTTTATTGGTCATCAAGTTAAAATAGGTGAAAATTGCCTTATACATTCTAATGTTTCTATTTATGATGGTTGCGAAATAGGCGACAATGTAGTTATCCATGCAGGCTCTGTAATCGGTGGTGATGCGTTTTACTATAAAAATAGACCCACACATTTTGATAAACTCAAATCTGGTGGATCTGTAAAAATTGAGAGTAATGTTGAAATAGGTGCACAATCAACTATTGATAAAGGCGTTTCAGGAACCACGTTAATAGGGGAAGGGACTAAGATTGACAATCTAGTTCAAATCGGCCATGATACTAAAATTGGTAAGAAAGTATTAATTGCCTCTCATACCGGTATTGCTGGTTGTTGTGTTATAAAAGATGAAGTTACTTTATGGGGGCAAGTTGGTATATCAAGTGGGCTCACAATTGGTTACAAAGCTATTGTATTGGCACAATCTGGCGTATCAAAAGACTTGGCCCCGCAAAAAACCTATTTTGGTACTCCTGCAAGCGATATTCGTAAAAAATATAAAGAAATGGCACATATTGCCAATTTGCCAAATTTAGTAAAACAACTTAAAGATGTCTCAGAAAAAAAATAAAGTAGTCGAATTATTAGAGTCCGATTACTATAAAGATACAAGCCTTTTGAAAGAATTTTTTCATGATGAGGCCATTATTCATTGGAAAAGTTCGGAACAAACCTATGAACTTAATTTAGAAGGCTTTGGTAAATTAACACAAGAAATGGGTAAATCGTTTATTAATATGACAGCTGAGTTTCATGATGTCATTAATACCACTCACGAAACAATTACACATTTCACTTACTTTGTGGAGTCTATAGAATCTGAAGAGCTACATGCTTTAGCCCATTTTATGGCTATTTGGAAAATAAAAGGTGATAAAATAGTTAAAGCCGAAATCATGAGTCTACCGGCTGAAGATGATATTGTCGTTAAAAAACAATTATAAATTACTTTTTATATCCCATAAACTTTTTAGGTTCATCCTAATAAATTACATTTGTTTAAGCAAAATTTAAAATCGTTATGAGCGTTTTAGTCAACAAAAATTCAAAGATTATAGTTCAAGGCTTCACAGGAAGTGAAGGTACATTTCATGCAGGTCAAATGATTGATTACGGCACTAACGTAGTTGGTGGTGTTACACCTGGTAAAGGTGGTACACAGCATTTAGGAAAACCAGTGTTTAATACCGTTTCAGACGCTGTTAAAGAGGCTAATGCCGATACCTCAATCATATTTGTTCCCCCAGCATTTGCAGCAGATGCCATAATGGAAGCTGCTGATGCAGGAATTAAAGTTATTATTGCAATTACTGAAGGTATTCCTGTTGCTGATATGATTAAAGCTTCAGACTACATTAAAGATAAAGATTGCCGTTTAATAGGACCAAATTGCCCTGGCGTGATTACTCCAGAAGAAGCAAAAGTTGGTATTATGCCCGGTTTTGTATTCAAGAAAGGGAAAGTTGGTATTGTATCAAAATCAGGAACTTTAACCTACGAAGCAGCTGATCAAGTTGTTAAAGAAGGTCTAGGAATTACTACTGCTATTGGTATTGGTGGCGATCCTATTATTGGAACTACAACCAAAGAAGCAGTGGAGTTACTAGTTAATGACCCTGAAACAGAATGTGTTGTAATGATTGGAGAAATTGGCGGCCAGCTTGAGGCTGAAGCTGCTAATTGGTATAAAGAAAGTGGTAGTAAGAAACCTGTTATTGGCTTTATTGCTGGTGAAACTGCTCCTGCAGGTAGAACTATGGGTCATGCTGGTGCCATTGTAGGCGGTAGCGAAGATACCGCACAAGCTAAAAAGGCCATCCTAGCCGAATGTGGTATACACGTTGTAGACTCTCCTGCTGAAATTGGAAAAAAAGTTAGCGAAGTTTTAGCTTAAAATATATTAGAATAATCATACAACCTCTTGTTACAGAGGTTGTATGTGTTTATAATTCATGCTTATGAAATTGTTGAACCAAAAAAATGTGATTATTACAGGTGGAAGCCGAGGCATTGGTAAAGGTATTGCCGAAGTTTTTGCAGACCACGGCGCAAACGTTGCTTTTACGTATAATTCTTCTGCAGAAGCAGCTGAAAGATTGGCCAAATCTTTAGAAGAAAAAGGGGTTACAGCTAAAGCCTACCAATCAGATGCTTCAGATTTTGATCAGGCACAACAACTTGCTAAAGACGTTATCGCAGACTTTGGCCAAATTGATGTTTTAATCAACAATGCAGGTATTACCAAAGACAACCTTTTAATGCGTATGTCTGAAGAAGATTTTAATAAAGTCGTTGAAGTTAATCTTAATTCTGTATTTAATCTTACCAAGGCAGTTTTAAGACCAATGCTTAAGCAACGTCATGGAAGTATCATCAATATGAGTTCTGTGGTGGGAATTAAAGGAAACGCAGGCCAAGCTAATTACTCAGCCTCGAAAGCAGGAATCATTGGATTTTCTAAATCTGTTGCGCTTGAGCTTGGTTCTCGAAACATCAGGTCAAATGTTATTGCACCTGGCTTTATTGAAACGGAGATGACAGCCAAGTTAGACGAAGCAACAGTCGACCAGTGGCGACAAGCCATTCCTTTAAAACGAGGTGGAACGCCAACTGATATTGCTAACGCCTGTGTGTTTTTAGCAAGTGATATGAGTAGCTACATTACGGGTCAAACCTTAAGTGTAGACGGCGGTATGCTAACATAATTATTATGACAACCGAAACCATACTTTTTATATTGCTTAACGGCATTATTTCGGTAGGGTTAAGTTTGTTTTTTTATAAGTCACATCTAAAAGACAAAAGCAAGTGGAGTTTAATTGCTCTTCGGTTTTTGTCTTTTTTTTTAATTATTACACTACTTTATGGATTTAGCTTTGAAGTCCAACAATCTGAAGTTAATAAACCAAAACTTTTTCTAGCCATAGATAATAGTGAGTCGATGCTTCAACAAGCCGATTCGACAGAACTTGTTTCTTTAATTCAAAGTATTAAGTCAAATCCTACGCTTACTAATCTATTTGAGGTACAGACTTATAAGTTTAGTGATAAAGTTAATCTGAATGACAGTTTAAACTTTAAGGGTAGTCTTTCAAACCTTGATAAAGCTTTTCAGTTCTATAAACAAGCACAACAAAATAACGACCACCTTTTAGTCATTACCGATGCTCAACAAAACTTTGGACAATCTATTGCATATACCTTAAGTTCAGCACAAAAAAACAAAGCCTTTGGCCTTTTAGTTGGAGATACCTCTCAGGTAGACGATTTGCTCATTAACCGCTTAAATGTTAATAAATACGCATTTATAAACAATAAATTTCCTGTTGAAGTTTTTGTCACTAATTCTTCAAATCAAACAGTCACCAAATTGTTACAATTAAAAAAGGACAATCAACTACTAAGTTCGAAATCCGCTACACTTCTCCCGAATTCAAGTCAGTCCCATCAATTTGAAATTTTAGCAGATAAGCTAGGACAACACATTTACAACTTAGAAATTGAATCTTTAGATAATGAACGTAATTTAAATAATAATTCAAATTCCTTTGGAATTGAAGTGATCGACAACCGGTATAAGATTCTTGTGTTGTCGAACCTTGTTCATCCTGATATAGGAGCATTAAAGTCTGTTATTACAAGAACCAATCAATATAACTATACAATAAAAAGAACTAGTGAGACTATCAATATCAATAATTATGATTTGATTATCGCTTACCAACCAAATCAAGAATTTAAGATTGTCTTAGACCAAATTATGCAGTCTAAGAAAAACTTATGGATTATTGGTGGAACACAAACCGATTATAATTTGCTTAACACTTTAGATCTTGGGTTTAAAAAATCGACGACTAGTTTGGTTGAAAATGTTCAAGCTCAATTAACACCTAACTTTTCAGCTTATCAGACATCATTTTTAGGTTTAGATAATTATCCACCATTGCAGGTGCAATTGAGTCCAATTGAAACCTTTATCAATTACCAAACGCTACTTAAACAACGTATAAAAGGCTTTGATGATGAAAGCCCGTTATGGATGCTCAAATCCAACTCTAATCAAAAAATAAGTATACTCTTTGGAGAAGGCTTCTGGCAATGGCGAAGTAAATCATATCAAATCGATCAAACTTTTGAAGGGTTTGATAAGTTCATAAATCAACACATTCAATTTTTAGCTAGCAGTACACGTCGACAACGGCTTGAAGTCAACGCAAAGACTTTTTATAACACTAGCGAGAAGTCAATGATATCAGCAAAATATTACGATGCTAATTATGTGCCTGTGACCAATGCACAGTTAAATATTAGAATAAAAAACACTACTTCTGGCCAAACCAATTCGCTTATTTTATCAAGAGATGGCGACACTTATCGAACCTCAATAAATAGTTTACCACCTGGCACATATACTTATCAAGTTTCAGTTGATCAGTTTGAGGTTAAAGGTGAGTTTACTATTATTGATTATAATATTGAACTAGAGCATTACAATGCTAATTATGCACTATTAAATTCCGCCTTAGCTAAAAATCATCTTTTTTTATCAGATCAAGTTGATTCACTTGTCCAACGCTTAGCTGATGAAAAACCCAAAGTAATTCAAAAATATTTTATAAAACAGTTAGGTTTAATAGAAATTAAGTACATTCTTGGTTTATTAATCTTAACTTTGGGAATCGAATGGTTTATTCGAAAATTTAAAGGTTTAACTTAGAAAAATAACATATGGAAAAATTACCTAAATCTATTGTACCCATTATAATTGTGGTCATTGTTGCAATTATATTTATTTCAAACTCAACTGTTAATATTAGTTCAGGTGAAGCTGGCGTACTATTTAAACGTTTTGGTGGTGGTGTAGTAACTGATGAACCACCATTGGACGAAGGGTTTCATATTGTAGCACCTTGGAACGATGTATTTGTTTACGAAGTCAGACAGCAAACTATTGATGAGAAAATGACGGTCTTATCATCTAACGGCCTTGATATTAAATTAGATGCTACTATTTGGTTTGAGCCTGATTATAATCGCTTAGGTTTATTGCATAAAGAACGTGGTGAAGATTATGTAAGGCGTTTAATTCAACCTGCTGTAAGGTCAGCTACAAGAACAGTAGTTGGACGTTACAAACCAGAAGAATTATATGCCCAAAAACGGGAATCTATACAAAAAGAAATGTATGAAGAAACCGAGCAGTTACTTCGTGACCAGTATGTCCTAGTTAATAGAATTTTGGTACGTGACGTATCTTTACCACCAACAATAAAAAGTGCTATTGAACGTAAATTAAAGCAAGAGCAAGAATCTTTAGAATATCAATATCGACTAGAGAAAGCAGAGAAAGAAAAAGAGCGCCAGCGTATCGAAGCTGAAGGGAAAGCACGAGCAAATGAAATTTTAAGTGCGTCATTAACCGACAAGATTCTAAGAGAAAAAGGCATCCAAGCTACAATAGAATTATCTAAATCGGATAACTCTAAAGTAATTGTTATTGGTTCTGGAGATGAAGGCATGCCAATTATTCTAGGAAATAATTAAATAAATCTTAAAGTGTATCATTTGTTTGCAGTAATTAAAGCATTAGTTAAATTTGCATTCGATATGAAAAACTTATTAGTACATCATCATGTTTGGTATTCGTTTAGCGACGAACAAATGCTTGGTTGATGTATTTAAATTATAACATGAAACCCGTTTAAGCATTTGTTTAAACGGGTTTTTTTATTTTGAAACTATTATGAAAGAAAAGTTGAAAATTGCTGTACAGAAATCGGGAAGGTTACACGAGGATTCTCTTCAAATATTGAAAGATTGCGGTATCTCTATCAAAAATGGAAAAGATCAACTCAAGGTAACAGCTTCTAACTTCCCGTTAGAAATTCTTTACTTACGAAATGGTGACATCCCGCAATATTTAAGAGATCAAGTGGTTGATATTGCCATAGTTGGTGAAAATTTATGTATTGAAAAAGGGCAAGACTTACCTATTATTAAACAACTTGGTTTTTCTAAATGTCGCGTGTCTTTAGCTATTCCTAATCACATGGCGTACAATTCACCAAGTGACTTAAATGGTAAGCAAATTGCAACATCATATCCAAACACCTTACAAGCATTTTTAGATCAGCACAACATCAAAGCTAATATCCACCTTATTAACGGATCGGTTGAAATTGCTCCTAATATTGGTTTAGCTGATGCCGTTTGTGATATTGTATCTAGTGGAAGTACATTATTTAAAAACAATTTAAAAGAAGTTGAAAAAATCACCGATAGTGAAGCTGTTCTTGTAAAATCACCAATTTTAAACTTAGACAAACAAGCTATATTAGATAAACTTTCGTTTAGAATTGATGCCGTCTTAAAAGCTAAAGATGCCAAATACGTGTTATTAAATGCCCCAAATGATAAGATTGAAACCATTGTGAATATTTTACCTGGTATGAAGAGTCCAACTATTATGCCGCTAATAAAGGAAGATTGGAGTTCGATTCACACAGTGATTAATCAAGAAAAATTTTGGGATATTATAGATGAATTAAAGGCTGCTGGTGCCGAAAGTATATTGGTTAACCCTATTGAAAAAATGATATTGTAATGGATACGTTTAAGTTTCCTCCCCAAAAAGAGTGGGCCTCTATTCTTAAACGCCCAACCTCGTCTTACGATGATCTTGAGACCACTGTTAAATCAATTTTTAAAGATGTTCAGGCACATGGTGACATAGCTATTGCTAAATATACCGAGATGTTTGATGGCGTAAAACAAAATCAAATTAAAGTGAGTCAAGCTGAAATTAACGCCGCTGAGGATCAACTTTCAGACGACTTAAAGTCGGCTATTCAATTAGCTTACCAAAACATTAAAACATTTCATGAAGCACAAAAATCTTCACCTTCTGAAGTGGTTGAAACGCAACCAGGAGTGAAATGCTGGCAACAAAAAAAACCGATTGAAAGCGTCGGGCTATATATCCCTGGTGGTAGTGCGCCATTATTTTCTAGTATTTTAATGCTAGCTATCCCAGCTAAAATCGCTCAATGTCAATCTATTAGTTTGTGTACACCTCCTAAAGCCGGAGGACAAATAGATCCTGCCATATTATATACTGCAAAATGTTGCGGTGTCACTAATATTTATAAAGTGGGCGGCATCCAAGCTATTGCTGGATTAACTTTCGGTACATCAAGCATTCCCAAAGCTTACAAAATTTTTGGTCCTGGCAATCAATATGTTACCGTTGCTAAACAAGTGGCAACCACTTATGATGTAGCGATAGATATGCCTGCTGGACCATCTGAACTTTTAGTTATGGCAGACGATACTGCAAACCCAGAATTTGTAGCTTCAGATCTACTTAGCCAAGCTGAACATGGTAAAGATTCACAAGTTATTTTAGTAAGTACAAGTGAATCACTGCTAACGGCTGTAAAACTTGAATTAAACCGTCAACTAGAGCAGTTACCACGCCAAGACATTGCCGCTGCAGCGATTAATAATTCAAAATTTATTCAAATGAAAAGTTTTGCTGAAGCAGCCAGTATTATTAACGTTTATGCGCCAGAACACTTTATTATTTCGACCGATGATAATGACTATTTTATTAACCATATTAATAATGCAGGCTCGGTATTTATAGGAAATTACACACCAGAAAGTGCCGGCGATTATGCCTCTGGAACCAATCACACTCTACCTACCAATGGTTTCGCTAAACAATATAGTGGTGTAAATTTAGATGCCTTTTTAAAAACGATTACTTATCAAGAAATTACACCAGAAGGCATTTCTAACATAGGAAAAGCTGTAGAATTATTAGCTGAAGCTGAAGGCTTACAAGCGCATAAAAATGCGATGAGCTCACGCTTAAACAGTTTAAAATCAAATTAATGGCTCCAAATTTCAAATTAGCAGATCTACTGCGGGATAATATTAAGTCCATGGCTGCTTATTCTTCAGCTCGGGATGAATTCTCTACAGTTACTAATGATATTTTATTTTTAGATGCAAACGAAAATCCTTTCAATCATAGCTTAAATCGGTATCCTGACCCATACCAAACCGATGTGAAGTCTAAATTAGCTGAATTAAAATCGGTTTCTCCTACACAACTCATGCTAGGAAATGGTAGTGATGAAGTCTTGGATCTTTTGTTTCGCGCGTTTTGTGAACCTGGCGTAGACCAGATTATTACTATGCCTCCGACTTATGGGATGTATCAAGTTTTAGCTCATTTAAATCAAGTTGAAGTTCAAAAGGTTAATTTAGATCCTTCATTTCAAATTAATACTTCAGCAGTTCTTGAGGCTATACAACCTCATACTAAACTTATTTTTGTGTGTTCACCTAATAATCCGTCAGGGAACACCATGCAAATTCAGTCAATTAAAACCCTTTTACAAGAATTTCATGGCTTAGTGGTTATTGATGAAGCTTATATTGACTTTAGCGCTTCAAATTCATTTGTGAGTGAATTGCAGCATTACGATAATTTAATAGTTACGCAAACATTTTCAAAAGCACTTGGTCATGCAGGTATTAGGTTAGGCGTTTGTTATGCCCACCCAACTATTATTAACGTGTTAGAAAAAATTAAACCGCCTTATAATGTTAATCAGCTCACACAAACTAAAGCACTTGAGGTATTGACTAATTTCGATAAAGTTGAGTTTCAAATTAAAATCATAACGTCTGAACGCTCATTGTTAGTTCAACAACTTCAGCAATTAAGCTTTGTTAAGACGTGTTATCCCAGCGATGCCAACTTTATTTTATGCCAAGTAGATAATGCCAACCTGCGCTACCAACAATTAATAGATCAAGGTGTTATTGTGCGCAATAGAACCAATGAAGTAGGTTGCGAAAATTGCCTAAGAATCACCGTAGGTACACCTGTTCAAAATAAAAAATTAATTAATGCTTTACTCAAACTAGATCAATGAAAACTGTTTTATTTATAGACCGCGATGGAACTTTGATCAAAGAACCAGCCGATGAACAAGTTGATAGTTTTCAAAAACTATCCTTTTTACCAAACGTCATATCAGCCTTAGTACACATCACGAAAAAGCGAGATTTTGAGTTAGTCATGATCACTAATCAAGATGGTTTAGGAACTCCAAACTATCCCGAAGATTCGTTTTGGCCTGTTCAAAACTTTATAGTTGATACGCTAAAATCTGAAGGCATTAACTTTAGCGAAATATTTATTGATAAGTCGTATGCTAAAGATAATTCGCCCAACCGAAAGCCTAATACCGGGTTATTGACCAATTATTTTACAGACGATTATGACTTACATAATTCGTATGTGATTGGTGATCGGATGACGGATGTTAAGTTAGCAAAAAACCTCGGGGCTAAAGCTATTTTTATAGATAATGGTCGGCAATTAGGCCAAGAAGAAGTTTCGGAGGAAGTTAAAATGCTAGAAGAATTAATTTGTCTTAAGACTTCAGACTGGACAACTATTCAAGATTTCTTATGTTTACCGCAGCGAACCGCTGAAGTTAATCGGCAAACTAAAGAAACGAAAATTAATCTATCAGTTAATTTAGACGGAACAGGGAAAAGTCAAATTGACACAGGAATTGCCTTTTTTGATCACATGCTCGATCAAATTGCTAAACATGGTTTAATCGATTTAAATATCCAGACTAAAGGCGATTTAGAGGTTGATGAACACCACACGATAGAAGACACAGCCCTATCCTTAGGAGAAGCGTTTAAGATAGCTATTGGCAATAAAATAGGGGTAGAGCGTTATGGGTTTTGCTTACCGATGGACGATTGTCTTGCACAAGTAGCCCTAGATTTTGGAGGCCGTAATTGGTTGGTTTGGGAAACAGAGTTTAACCGAGAAATGATTGGAAAAATGCCAACAGAAATGTTCATGCATTTCTTTAAATCGTTCTCTGATGCTGCTCAAGCTAACCTCAATATAAAAGCAGAAGGTCAAAATGAACATCATAAAATTGAAGCTATTTTTAAAGCTTTTGCAAAAGCAATTAAAATGGCGGTTAAACAAGATCCAGAAAAAATGATTTTACCCAGTACAAAAGGAAGCTTATAACCTTAATAGAACTTTAAAGTGAAACTATCAATTATAGATTACGGCGCTGGCAACATTAAAAGCATTCAATTTGCATTTGAACGCTTAGGCATACATGCCCAATTAACAAGTAATGTGGATGACATAAAATCGTCTACTCATGTTATTTTTCCTGGCGTTGGCGAAGCTAGTTCGGCCATGAAAAAGCTTCGTGAAAGTCGATTAGACCAAGTCATTCTGCAATTAAAACAACCTGTTTTAGGCATATGCTTAGGAATGCAACTAATGTGCAATTATTCTGAAGAAGGATCAACTAAAGCCTTGGGACTTTTTGATGTAGATATTATTAAGTTTAAAAATTCAAATCTAAAAGTACCTCAAATTGGGTGGAATGCCGTCGAAAACCTAAAAGGACCTTTATTTGAAAGTATTCCGGAAGGTGCTCATTTTTACCTCGTCCACTCTTATTATGCTCCAAAGCACCCCGAAGCTATTGCTACCGCTAAATATGGAGAAGATTATGCCGTAGCATTTCAACACTATAACTTTTACGGAGTTCAATTTCATCCTGAAAAAAGTGGCGCCATTGGCGAACAATTATTAAAAAACTTTATTAATCTTCCTGCTAATAGTTAAACATTAAGACCATGAGAATTATACCTGCTATTGATATTATTGATGGAAAATGCGTCCGATTAACAAAGGGCGACTATTCTACACAAAAAATTTATAATGAAGATCCGCTTGAAATGGCTATGACCTTTGAAGATCATGGAATAAAGCACTTGCATTTAGTCGATTTAGATGGTGCCAAGTCTCAACATATCGTCAATTACAACGTGCTTGAGCGAATTGCTTCAAAAACTGGACTTCATATTGATTTTGGTGGAGGCTTAAAAAGCGACGAGGATTTACGCATCGCCTTTGAATCTGGGGCACATCAGATTACAGGTGGTAGTATTGCTGTTAAAAATGAAGACCTTTTTATGAAATGGCTTAAAACCTATGGTAACAATAAAATTATTTTAGGAGCCGATGCTAAAAATGGTAAAATTGCGACAACAGGATGGTTAGAAGATTCTGATCTAGATATTATTGAATTTATAAATGATTACGTCGCCAAAGGTGTCAACTACATCATAGCCACCGATATTTCTAAAGATGGGACGCTTGAAGGTACAGCAATAGATTTGTACCGTTCTATTTTAGCTGAACAACCAGAAGTTAAACTTATCGCCTCTGGTGGTGTAGCTAGCCTAAAAGACCTGGATTTAGCTAAGGAAATTGGTTGCGAGGGATGTATTGTTGGCAAGGCCATTTATGAAAATAGCTTTACCTTAAAAGATCTTGAAAACTATATTGTAAGTCAAGCTTAAATTTATGCTCACAAAACGAATTATTCCGTGTTTAGATATTAAAAATGGTCGGACTGTAAAAGGGGTTAACTTTGTTGATCTAAAAGATGCAGGTGATCCTATTGAATTAGCCGCCTTTTATGCTGAAAATTTAGCTGATGAATTGGTGTTTTTAGATATTTCAGCGACGGAAGAACGCCGTAAAACTCTAGCTCAACTCGTCCATGATATAGCTAAAGAAATCAATATTCCATTTACGGTTGGTGGTGGTATAGCTTCAGTTGAAGATGTTGGTTTACTACTAAAACACGGTGCCGATAAAGTCTCCATTAACTCGGCAGCAGTAAAAAACCCTCAACTTATCAAAGATATTTCAGATCAATTTGGTTCGCAATGTTGCGTGGTGGCTATAGACGCTAAGCAAATTAGTGGCCAATGGAAAGTGCATCTAGTAGGAGGAAAGGAGCCCACCGATATCGATTTATTCGAGTGGGCGCAACAAGTACAAGACTTAGGTGCTGGCGAAATTTTATTTACTTCAATGGATCACGATGGGACTAAAGCAGGATTTGCTAATAAAGCTTTAGCTCAATTATCAAAACAACTTCATGTCCCAATTATTGCTTCCGGTGGAGCTGGAAACATTCAGCATTTTGAAGATACTTTTAAAATCGGTAATGCCGATGCTGCCTTAGCTGCCAGCGTTTTTCACTTTAAAGAGATTTCTATTTTTGATCTTAAAACATCGCTTAAACAATCAAATATTCCCGTAAGATTATGATTAATCAAATACAATTTTCCAAATACGACAACCAATTAGTGCCCGCTATAATTCAAGATGTGAAAACTAAAAATGTATTGATGTTAGGTTACATGAGTAAAGCAGCCGTTCAACAAACCATAGACTCTAAAAAAGTGTGTTTTTACAGCCGAAGTAAACAGCGTTTATGGACAAAAGGTGAAGAAAGTGGCCATTATTTAAGCTTAAAGTCTATCAAATTAGATTGTGATCAAGATGCCTTATTAATTCAAGCCACTCCACATGGCCCTACTTGTCATAAAGGCACCGACACCTGCTGGGGAGAAGCTAATTCCCCAAATTATGGTTTTCTCAGTCACTTAGAAGAAACGATTGAAGCGCGTCGAAAACGATTTGAGGCTAAAACGAAAGGAACTAACACTAAAGAAGACAATAGTTATGTCCTGTCGTTATTTGAAAAAGGGATCAATAAAATTGCTCAAAAAGTAGGAGAAGAAGCGGTTGAAGTCGTGATTGAAGCGAAAGATGATGACGATTCATTATTTTTAAATGAAAGTGCAGATTTGTTATTTCATTATTTAATTTTACTGCAAGCAAAAGGCTTTCAACTTAGAGACGTAGAACAAGTTTTAATAGATCGTCATAGTTCTTAATAATGCAAAAGCGATACTACTATTTAATTAAGATTCAGTACTTAGGTTTTCGATATCATGGTTGGCAAAAACAACCAAATGTTAAAACCATTGAGCTAATGCTTAATAAAACACTTAATTTTATTTTAGACGGTCAACGTTTTAAATGCATGGCAGCTGGTCGAACTGATGCTATGGTATCGGTTAATCAAACTTATGTTGAATTATTTTTATATGAAAAACCACTTCAACAAGAAGGTTTCTTAAAACTTTTTAATGATAATCTCCCTCAAGATATAAGAGTTTTAGAGATTTCAGAAACCACTCGAGACTTCAATATTATACAACACGCAAAATTAAAAACGTATCACTATTACTTCTGCTTTGCACAAAAAATGCATCCATTTGCGGCACCGTTTATGTTGAATGTTCGTGGCGACTTAGATATAGATTTAATGACTTCCGCAGCACGTTTGTTCCCAGATATGACAGATTTTTATTCATTTACCTTTCGGCCTACTGAAACTACAAAATTTGAAGGTCAAATCAAATCCTGCTTTATCGAAGAAAATAAGGAGTTACAAGCTAATTTTTTCCCTGAACAATCTTATGTGCTTAAAGTGATAGGTAAAGGTTTTAAACGCCAACAAATTAGATTAATGATGGGCGCTTTAATAGATTTAGGGCAACATCAAATTAACTTAGAAGAGTTTAAACGTTTGCTTGACGGTAAAAATCGGATTAAATTAAAGCATGTCGCACCAGCTTCTGGATTAATTCTTCATCAAGTCGAGTTACTTTAAAACCAGCGTTTTCGCTTAAAATAAATCACTAAAACAACAGCAATAACTATCATTAAGGTCCAAACTATGTAGTAGGCCGATTTTATATCAAGCTCGGGCATATACTTAAAATTCATCCCGTAAACCCCAACAATAAATGTTAGAGGTATAAAGATCGTAGACATGATGGTAAGTACCTTCATTACTTGATTCATGTTATTACTATTACTACTCATATACATATCCATTAAGCCCCAAACAATTTCTCGATAAATATCTATATTCTCGGTAACTTGTAAAATATGATCGTATAAATCGTTTAAAAAGCGTTTGGTTTGTAAGTGTATTAAACCATGATCACTTAAATGTATGCGGTTAATAAGTTCTTTGGTAGGCGCAACCGATTTTCGAATACTAAGTATTTGGCGTTTGAGCACTTGAATATCTTGAGGTGAGGTTTGCTCGGTGTGATTAAGTATAAGGTCTTCTAAACGCTCGGTTTGTAGTTCTATGGTTTCAGCGATATTGTAGTAATTATCGACCACGGCATCAGAAATAGCATAAAATAAATAATCGGATCCAGAATCTCGAATACGTCCTTTTTTAGATGTAATACGGTGGTTTAAAAAACGAAGTACATCATCATGTTTATTTTCTTGAAAACTAATAACAAAATTATCACCAAGGATTAGCGCAAAATGTTCTTTTACGAGGCCCGAAGAGTTATGGTAAATCATCTTGAGCGTAAAAAAAATATAATGTTTGAACTCATCTAATTTTGGCCTTTGCTTGGTATTGGCAATATCTTCAAGAACTAAAGAATGAATTTGAAAATTTTGACCTAAATCACGAAGCTGCTCGACATCGTTTAAGCCCGTGAAGCTAATCCAATGAATTTGATCTTTTTCTGATTGAGTGATATCAAAAGTATTTTTAGCTGATGTATTTTCAATAATTTGGTAATGATCACTATTATAACTTAAGATGTCTATTTGAGTTGGAACATCTTTATAATCGCCTACATAAGTCACCTCTCCAGGCACCAAGTTTTTGATTTTTGCTTTGCGCTGAAACTGAATAGGTCCCGTGATTTTATGAAGCTTAGAGCTTAAATTGTTTTTAATCAAAATACTGTAATTGGCTTTGAAGACGTTCCTTAACCAAGTTAGTAATTCTTCGGTTAACTGAACTTTTATGTTCGGTGTAAAAGTTATATTCTTCAATGGTGAAATGTCCTAAAAATAGGCCTCGTATTACATTTTTGAGCTTAGAATCTTTTTTAACAGCCTGTTCTATATAGCTAAGTTTACCGCTAACATCATTTTTATGAAACACTTTTTTGTATCGAATAATATAAGACTTAAATAGTTCTAAAAGTAACGTATTTTGAAACTTCGCGATAGGCCGTAGGGTTTCGTTTTGAAAACGCTCCAACGCATTGGTTGATTCAAAGACTTTAGCTTGCGAAAGTTGAATTCGAATAGAGGTTAAATCACGATCTCGATCGGTCATAATCTTAATTTTTACCGAATGTAATTATTCTTTTGTAAACAGAATTTTATATTTAAAGAAAAAACATGATCATAGGCATTAACCCATATACGCAATCAAAGCTTTACGATAAACCTGAACTATCATCATCTGAAATTGAAACATATCTCGAACAAGCTCAACATGCGTTTAATAGTTGGAAATTAACCACCTTAGCCGAACGTCAAGCCTTATTTTTGAAGCTTCAAAAACGCTTAGACGACCAAAAAGAAGACTTAGCAAAACATATGATCGCTGAAATAGGGAAACCAAAATCGCAAGCTTTAGCCGAACTAGAAAAATGCGCTTGGCTTTGTGAGTATTATATTGAAAATGCGCCAAGTCAACTCGAGGCCAAACCAATTAAAACGGACGCCAAGACCTCTTATGTAAGTTATGAGCCTTTGGGTATTGTTTTAGCCGTAATGCCTTGGAATTATCCGTTTTGGCAAGTATTTCGCTTTTTAGTCCCAAATTTAATGGTTGGTAATGTTGGCGTATTAAAACACGCCAGTAACGTTCAAGAATCGGCTAAAGCGATAGAAAAATTGCTTTTAGACTGTGGATTTCCACTAGGTGCTTTTCAAAATCTATGCATTAAAAGCCAACAAGTAGAGCAGGTTATCCGTCATAAACAGGTCAAGGCGGTGACACTTACCGGAAGTGAAAAAGCAGGTAAAGCGGTAGCTAGCTTAGCTGGAAAACACCTTAAAAAATCAGTTTTAGAACTTGGCGGAAGCAATGCACTAGTTGTTTTTGACGACTGTGATATTACATCGACTGTTAAAACTTGTGTTCAAGCCCGATTTCAAAATAATGGTCAAAGTTGTATAGCTGGTAAGCGTTTATTAGTGCATGATACAATTTATGATCAATTTAAAGCTGAATTAATTTCAGAAATACAACAATTAAAAACTGGTGATCCTAATCAAGATGATACTTATATAAGCGTCATGGCCCGAGAGGATTTAGCAGAAGAATTAGAACAACAACTGCAAGATTCAGTTAAGGATGGAGCTAAAATCTTAATAGGAGGTCAGCGTAATAGAGCGTTTTTTGAACCTACTTTAGTTGAAGCTGTTACACCAGAAATGCCACTTTTTGCAGAAGAAACTTTTGGACCTGTATTAAGTATGACTCGCTTTTCAACTTCAGCTGAAGCCGTAGACTTAGTAAATGCCTCAAGCTACGGTTTAGGTGTTTCTATGTTTACAGCCAATCAACATCTCATAAACTCATTAATTCCGCAATTTGAAGATGGTGCTGTGTTTGTTAATGAATTGGTAAAAAGCGATCCTAGGTTACCTTTTGGTGGTACGAAACAATCAGGTTACGGACGTGAATTATCTAAAGATGGAATCTTAGAATTTGTAAATAAAAAAACAGTTTATATCAAATAAAAAAGCTGTCCCGATCATGTTTCAGTCTATTTAAAGTGCTAATTGATACTCCACTTTAAACAGTATACGAACATTAAGGACAGCTCTTTTTTATGCTGTAGTGGTCTTTGCTATGTATCCATATTATTGAATGCTCACATCAAAGGTAACTTCAATATCGGTTTCGCCATCGGCTTCAGGCGTGCTTTTATCACCTTCATGAATTAATAGGAACGTCATATTTCCAGTGCTTGCTGCTGTCGTTACCAATTCAAATTCAACCCCTAACGGTGCATTATTAACATCAAAGTCCAAATATTCGGTCGTCACATTTAAACCAGCAGAAGGAATAAAAAATACTTGATGCTCTTCAGCTTCTTCGACGACTTCTAGAGTCACATTTTCTGGTGGAGTTTCATTTTCATTCAAAAATTGAACTCTTCCCGTATAAACGGTATTGGCGTTTAACAGCGATTCGGTAACGATTGGCTCTGTCACACCGCCATCTAAATTGGTGTAACTAAAAGCTTCAAACTCTTGACCACCTTGTGGGGTCAAAAAAACCTTTAGTGTGGTAATCTCTTCTTCCTCATTTATTACTTGAGGTGCATCATCATCGTCTGAGCAAGCGCTAAATAAAAGTGTAGCTACTAGACTTAGGCTTAATAACTTGATAGTTTTCATAGTTTTTGTTTTTTAATTAATAATTGAGTTTTAACTGTAACATAGCATTGGTGCCAACTTCATCGGCATAAAATCGTAAGGCATTGAGATAGCTTCTGTAAGAGGTGTTTAATACATTATTAACCAGAAGATTAATGCTGAGCTTTTTAGATCCAAAATCGAATTCCATTCCGCTGCTTAAGTTAAGCAAGTGGTATGCGCTTGGTGGTGTACTAATATCTAATAATACATTTTCAAATTCGCCAGTATTTCGGTCAATGATTCGTTCTACTGAATTATTATCTGGAAACCTGGATTGTTCTGCAATAAATTGGCTATTAAGAGACACATAAAAATCATTCCATTCTGATTTTCTGTAGGTTATCGTATTAGAAATATTGAAAGGTGGCATGTTGATAAGAGCTTCATTTCGCTCAAGATCTTCCCCATTAACGTAGGCAAAATTGGAAGACAAACTGAAGTTCTCGTAAGAGTATCTCAACAATGCATCTATGCCAAACAATCTGGAGTCGCTTTGTCTATATTGCCACACCGGAAATGCACCACGAATAGTAGTATCGGTTCCAGAAGGTTCTAAAATTATAAAATCATTAATTTGATT
>CBFHKB010000008.1:0-35859 GCA_965656295.1 Psychroflexus sp. | reverse complement strand
TAGTTTAACCAGCGATCTTTCAGAGTTAAAATCTTTTCTGTTCGTTTTTAAGTGCTTTGAAATGTAATCAATTCGTTTGGTCATTAAAGCAATTTGACCTTCAGCAGAACCAGTATCTTTCTCGTTCTTGCCAAATTGGGCAAACATTTTGCCCTTTTCTTCTTTTGTTAAGTACATGCCAATATTATTTCAATAATTATTATGTAGTGATAGATTTTCTATCAAGTTGCAAAAGTACATTAATTTTTATAATAAAGTAACTTTTAGGTTGAAATTATGCTCGTATAGTTTGATTTAAAATTAAATCTATGTAAAGATTAATTTTATCTTTTAAATCTCTACGGTGAGTAATAAAATCTAAAAACCCATGTTCTTGTAAAAATTCAGCTGATTGAAAACCTTCTGGCAAATCTTTACCGGTTGTGTCTCTTACCACACGTGGACCAGCAAAACCAATAAGCGCTCCCGGTTCAGAAATATTAATATCACCTAGCATTGCAAATGAAGCAGTAGTACCTCCAGTAGTTGGATCTGTGCAAAGTGAAATATAAGGTAATTTTGCTTTTGATAATTGCGCAAGCTTCACCGATGTTTTAGCTAATTGCATAAGTGATAATGCGGCTTCCATCATTCGAGCTCCGCCAGATTTTGAAATAATAATTACAGGGGCTTTAATTTTTAAGGCGTGATCTACAGCTCTAGCGATTTTTTCACCGACGACCGATCCCATTGAACCGCCTATAAATTTAAAGTCCATTGCACAACCAACTACATTTTCCCCTTTTGATTTACCGACAGCTGTTCTTATGGCATCTTTGAGTTTGGTTTTTTCTTGCACTTGTTTTAAACGATCCTTATACGTTTTGGTATCTTCAAATTTTAAAGGATCTTTTGAAGTAATATCAGTATCGAGCTCTTTGAATTTATTATCGTCAAATAAGAGTTCAAAGTATTCTTTACTTCCAATTCTAACATGGTAGCCGTCTTCTGGGCTTACATAGTGATTTTTAGCCAGCTGTTCTGAATCGACTATTTTTCCAGTTGGGGATTTATACCACAAGCCTTTTGGGACATCTTTTTTATCTTCAGTCGCCGTTCTAATTCCTTTCTTTTTTCGCTTAAACCAAGCCATAACTAATCGCTATTATAACGTATTGATATTATTTAAGTCTTTAAACGCTTTTTTAAGGCGTTCAACAAAGGTTTGTTCACCTTCGCGTAACCATTTTCTAGGATCGTAGTATTTTTTATTTGGAACATCTTCACCTTCAGGGTTACCTATTTGTGACGCTAAATAGTCGGCTTTAGACTTCATGTAATCTCTAATGCCAACTGTAAATGCATATTGTAAATCGGTATCTATATTCATTTTAATAACACCGTACCCAATAGATTCTTGAATTTCAGATTCAGTAGAACCACTCCCTCCATGAAATACGAAATCGATATGATTTGGTTCGACATTATATTTTTTAGAGATGTATGCTTGAGAATCTTTTAAAATTGTAGGTGTTAGTTTTACATTGCCTGGTTTGTAAACTCCATGCACATTACCAAATGCAGCTGCAATTGTGAATTGATCTGAAATTTTACTTAATTCTTCGTAAGCATAAGCTACTTCTTCTGGTTGTGTGTAAAGTTTGGACACATCAACATCGGTATTATCAACGCCATCTTCTTCACCCCCTGTAACACCAAGTTCTATTTCTAAGGTCATTTCCATTTCTTTCATTCGACCTAAGTAGCGCTTGCATGTCTCAATATTTTCTTCGATTGGTTCTTCAGAAAGGTCAATCATATGTGAACTAAAAAGCGGTTTCCCATGAATTTTGTAAAACTTTTCTCCTTCATCTAAAAGGCCATCTATCCATGGGAGTAATTTTTTAGCACAATGATCTGTGTGAAGTATTACCGTTGCACCATAGGCTTCAGCTAAGTCATGCACGTGTTTAGCGCCTGTTGCTGCTCCTAGTATGGCTGCTTTTTGATCTTCGTTTGTTAAACCTTTACCTGCGTTAAATTGAGCTCCTCCATTGGAGAATTGAAGTATAACAGGAGAATTTAAGCTAGCAGCTGTCTCTAATACTGCATTTATAGTGTTAGATCCTACAACATTGACTGCTGGGATCGCGTAATTGTTTTCTTTTGCGTGATTAAAAATTTCTTGTACTTGATAACCTGTTGCAACTCCTGGTTTAATATTGTGTGCCATTGTTTTTTTTTAAGAGGGTAAAATTAATAAAATATAATTGTCTAAAAAGGATAATTAATTCCAAAATTATAAATCACGTTACCGAAATTATAATCTTTAAACCATTTTTGCTGTGTCTCGCCGGGATTATAGGTTTTAAAGCCAAGATCTACTCGGATAATGAAAAAGCTTAAATCGTAGCGTAAGCCCATTCCCGTTGCTATAGATAAATCTTTTAAGTCTTTTAGGCCATCAAAGCGAGCATCTGGATTTTTTATATTATCAAAAACATTCCAAATGTTTCCTGCGTCTATAAATAAAGCTGAATTTAAGTTTCCAAATAAATTAAACCGATATTCAGCATTAAATGCAAGTTTAAAATTGGCTTCATTAAACTCATTAATTCCGTTGGTTGTACCAGGTCCTAAATCATAAGGACGCCAGCCTCTATTGTCATTAGGGCCTCCCGCGAAAAAACTCTTTGGGAAGGGTATCGAATTACTGTTGCCTAGAGGTATAGCTATACCAGCAAATGCGCGTGTTGCAATCACATTGCCATCACCAAGGTCCCAATGTTTAATGTAGCTAAGTTCTGGTTTGATATATTGTGAAAACTGAACATTAAACAAATTATATGTATCGTTTGAATTTTTATCAAGTTGAAGAGGTTCAGCTATCAGGGAAAGTAAGTTCCCAGATAATTCAATTTTACCTCTAAACTGTGAAAAATCTTGATCGTAGATATCTTTTCTTGTACTATAATTAAAGGTGTAACTTGAGGCTATAATTAAATTGTTTTCGGTGAGTCGTTCTTGACGTTCTATAATTTCATTTGCATTTATTTGATCTACATTGTTTAAACTTATTGAATTTGAGTTGATTAAGTTTATAAATTCATCGGTTCCAGAAGAAATAATAAGGTTGTTATCTTGAAAAATACTGTTTGGAAGCTGGTTGCTATTATTTTGAGCAATAGTGTTTAATTGATTATAAGAATTGCTGAAGACATTGAAGTAATTTTCTACATTCAAATTGTTAACAAACTGAATATTAATTAAATCTATAGCGTTTGTAAGGTTTGTTTTTGGTTTCCAGCTAATATTATAGACTAAGTTGAAGTTAAGACGATCTAAACCAATGTTTTGTTGTGAATTAAAGCCAACGGTAAAGCTTGTAAATGGTGACATATCGCTTTTAATCAGGCTTTTAGTTTTAAACGGAAATATAATTTTAGGGAAGCTTAACCTTAAATCTACACCATATTCAAAAATATCAAAAAATTGATCATCTTGAGAGGCATCTCTAGACGAGCCAAAATTACCACGTCCAGAAAGTTCAAGTGTTTCTACATTCTTAGATAAATTACGTGCTAGTAATGAGCCATTAAATCCAATACCAAATTCTTGTATGTTGCTCTGCGATACATCACTTTGAAGGTTAAGTGAAAACCGCTCTTTTGGGGTAAGGAAAATATTTGAAATTAGTTTTGTGGAATCTTCAGGGTCTTCAATATACTGAATGTTGGGGTATTTAAAAACACGGGTGTTGTATATTCGGTTGTAAGTTTGGTTATTTGTTTTATCACTATAAAACCCGTCTTTTTCAATAAAAATTAAGTCGTTAAGTACTTTTGGTTTTATTTTAAGTCTATCTTCAAAACTGTAAAAAACTTTCCCTTGATAATTAGTGCTGTCACCAGCAAAATTTGTATTAATATCATTTTTAATGTCTGTAAAAATATTAACCTCTCTTATTTTATAAGGATTGAAATTTACTTTTACGGTTGTGTCGTTTAAGCGTTTAGATTCATTATCTATAATTAATTCTAAATTGACCTTATGATTGGTGTTTATAGTATCAGCAAAATAGCTAATATAATCTTGCTCAAAATTATAATAACCATTATTTCTTAAGTAACGGGTAATACGGTTTCGTTCTTTTTCAAAGTTTTCGGTTACAAAGGCATCATTTACTTTAATAAAAGATTGCTCTTTAATGCTTTCTAAAGTTGAGTCTATGCTTGGAGTAGCAATGCGTTTAGTGATGGTGTCTATGGTATAAATGTTTCCTTTTTCTATAGTGTACCTAATTTTTGCAGCTTGGTTGGCGGTATCTATTTGCACACTATGACTTGCTTTTGCATTAAAGTAGCCATGATTCCAAAACCAAGCTTCTAACTTTTCATCAGATTCAAGTAGTTGATCTTCATCAAGAATCACCGGGGCTTCCCCTGTATTTTGGATACCTTCGTTGAGTTTTATGTATGATTGTTCTAGCTTATTAAGCTGCTTTTTAGATAATAAATTAGTGAGTCGTTTTTTTCGTTTTTTCTTATTATTCAACCAGCGTTTAAAATCTTCTTTAGGGGTTTGTTTAGCTAAATTATATATATATAATTTTAATGGAATCCCAGCCAGTTTTGAATTTGGCTTGGTCAATGTGAAATTATTTAATTTGTTTTTAAATTCTGTTGTAGTATCTAATTCAATAGTAGAAGAACGAATCAGAAATTCATTTTTTTCTAAGTGTTTAATCGAATTACAGGCTGAAATAAAAATCAGTATAAATAGAAATGATATTTTTGTGGTTGTATTCAATAAATGATATCCTTTTATGCTCACCAAAGCCCAAATTAAATTAATTAATAGTTTAAAACACAAAAAAAACAGACAAAAACATCAATTATTTATAGCTGAGGGCATAAAAGTAATCAAAGAAATTTTAAAAAGTAGGTTAGAGGTCGAGTCTATCTATAGCACTACCCAACAATTTTCAGTATCAAAAGACAAGTTCTGTGAAGTCACTGAAAAAGAATTGTCCCGTATTAGCCAGTTAAAAACATCACAAACAGCATTGGCTTTAATTCGAATCCCTGATGAAACCATTAAACCTTCGCAAAATAAAGGTTTAATTCTTGCCTTAGATGGTGTGAGAGACCCCGGTAATTTAGGAACCATTATTAGACTTTGTGATTGGTTTGGTGTTTCGCGATTAGTGTGTTCTAAAGATACGGTTGATAGCTACAACCCTAAAGTAATTCAAGCCACCATGGGTTCTATTGCCAGATTAGACATTTCTTATGTAAACTTAACTGATTTTATACAACAGACCACTTTACCTGTTTTTGGAGCGTTTATGTCTGGGAACGTTATTTATAACACCAATTTACCTGAAGAAGGGGTTTTAGTTATGGGAAACGAAGCTAATGGTATTTCTAAAGAAGTATCTAATCTTATTCATAACCAGGTTAGCATACCTCAATTTGGTGAGCAAAACGTCGAAAGTTTAAACGTTGCTTCGGCTACTTCAATTTTGTTAAGTGAATTTAAGCGTAATAGTTTTATTGAAAGGTGAAGTTTATAAAAATACCACGAGTTTTCATGTGATCAATTCCTGAAGTCCAAGGACTGTTGGGATTATTGTCCCTAACCAATTCATCATCTAACGCAAATACACCACGTATTGAAGGTGAAAACTTAAAATACTCCAAGTAAAAGTCTACACCAAAACCAACCTCTAAATTGGTAATGTTAGTTTTCATTCTAAATTCGCCTGAACTGTTGTCGTCTGGGTTATCTTGATTACTAGATAAATTGTGTGAAATCGAAGCGCCTCCAACAATAAATGGTTTAAAGTTATTGATGCGTTTTGTCGAAAACTTGAGCAGCAGAGGAATATGAACATAAGAAGATTTAACTTCCCTAATAGCATCAACTTCGCTTTCGAATCCAGGAAACTCTAAAGTTCGGTTAGCAAAAACCACACCTGGTTCAAGTCTTAAATCAAGGTAGTTGTTAATTCGTAAATTACCCACTAGGCCTACATTAAAGCCTAGATTTCTAGTCACAGCTACATCGTAATTAGTTTGGTTGTATTGAAAATTAAAGCCGTAATTATTAAACCCTAAGTAATACCCCCAAGACCAGCGTTTTTTGTCAAAATTTTCACGGTTTAATACCCGCTCTTTGCTAAACAATTGTGCATTTGTAACTTGCGCTAAGCAAACAAAAACAATAATTATTACTTTCTTCATTTACCTTATAATTTAGATGCCACATAAATGGTCGCAGCACCAAATGTTTGTGGTTGAAAACTCACATGATTAAACCCATTTTTTTCTAAAATATTGCATAATTTTTTCCCATAAGGAAATTTAGAAGCGCTTTCACTTAAATACTTGTAGGCACTTTTATCTTTAGAAAATAAGCGCCCAATTAAAGGTAATAGTAACTTAGTGTAAAGAATATAGCCTTGTTTAAAAGGGAATTTAGTTGGAACGGATGTTTCTAAAATCACAAAAATTCCATCCTTATTTAATACACGTTGTATTTCTCTTAAACCTTTGTCTAAATTTTCAAAATTCCTAATACCAAAAGCTACTGTGATCGCATCGAAGCTAGCATCTGGATAAGGTAAGCTTTCAGAATCGGCTTGCACCATTTCTATACGATCTTGTAATTTTTTTTCATTTATTTTGGTTTGTCCCACACTTAGCATGCCTTTAGAAATGTCTAAACCTATAATTTTGTCAGCTTCAGAATCTGCCAATGCGATGGCTAAGTCACCTGTTCCTGTGGCAATGTCTAAAATTTGTTTTGGCTTTTTAGCTTTCACAAGTTCAATTACTTTTTTTCTCCAAGCAATATCAGTTCCAAAGGAAATTACTCGGTTCAAGTCATCATACCCCCCCGAGATAGTATCAAACATCTTTTCAACTTGTTGCTTTTTCTTTAACTCCGAATTTTTATAAGGCTTAACATCTTTTGCCATGTACCGACTTTTTTGGTGCAAAGATAATTTTTAAATAGAATCTTTAGATTTTCATACTTAATTTTCTCAATCTCTTAAGAATATCTACTAAATTTGTCACATGAAAATTTTGATTGCAGGAGCAGGTGAAGTAGGTTACCACTTAGCTAAACTCTTTTCTTACGAGTCACACGACATAACCTTAATAGATGTAGATGAAGAACGTCTGGCTTATGCTGATAAACATTTGGATATTAGAACCTTAGAAGGTGATGCGACTTCACCAACTAAGCTATTAGAAGCTAATGTTGAAGTGACCGACTTGGTAATCGCCGTCACATCAAACCAGTCTATTAATATTACCGTTTGTGTATTTTGTAAACAATTAGGTTGTACTCGAACCATTTCTAGAGTGTCTAACCATGAGTTAATCAATAACAAAGATCGACTTAATATCGAAAGTTTAGGGATCGACGAAGTAATATCACCTGAAGCTCTAGCCGCAGAAGAAATGCAGCTATTGCTTAACCAATCGGGATTTACTGATACATTTGAATTTGAAGATGGAGCCTTAAAAATGATAGGTTTAACCTTAAGGTCAAAAGCCGCATTTATAGGCAAAACTGTTCAACAAGCAGCTGAAGTGTATCCAGGAATTCATTTTGTGCCCATTGCTATGCAGCGTTTTGGTACACAATATACCATAATACCGCGTGGTGATACTGAATTTAAAAGAGGTGACCGTGTCTATTTTGTAACTGATGATGAAGGTGTTGAAGAACTCTACAAACTAACCGGAGCTGAAAAACGTATAATTAAAAATGTAATGGTTTTAGGTGGCAGTAATATTGGCCGAACCCTAGCTAGTGAATTAAGTGCTAGTAATTATAATGTTAAACTGATAGAGAAGAACAATAAAAAAGCACTCCAAATAGCCGATGCTAATCCTGATATATTAGTTATTAATGAAGACGGAAGAAATGTTGGCTTACTAGAAGAAGAGAATATCGAAAAAATGGATGCCTTTATAGCAGTAACCGAAAATTCTGAGACTAATATTATGTCTTGTTTGGTCGCTAATACTAAAAATGTTAAAAAAACTATTGCCTTAGTAGAAAACATGGACTATTTTCAGCTAAGTCATAACATAGGTATTAATTCATTAGTAAATAAAAAATTGATTGCTGCTAATAATATTTTTAGATATATTAGAAAAGGAGACTTAGTCGCTATGACTAAGTTAAACAATATGAATGCTGAGTTAATGGAGTTTAAAGTCAAGTCAAGTTCAGCGGTTTGTGACCATAAAATATCAGAAATTAATTTCCCAAGAACCTCAGTCGTTGGTGGCGTTATTAGAGATAAAAAGGGAATTATTGCATTAGGTGATTTTGTAGTTAGAGATGGTGATCGAGTAGTGGTGTGTTGTCTGCCAAAATCAATTAAACGCGTAGAAAAACTCTTCAGTTAATGAGGTCTATTAACTATAAAATTGTTTTTCATACGATGGGATTGCTCCTAATTTTTAATGGAGCCTTTATGATTTTCCCTACTATAACAAGCTGGTATTATGAAGAAGCAGCGACCTTAGGTATCGCTTCAGCTTCAATTACGACCTTATTTGTTGGTTTTTTAATGATGTTTTTGACCCGATTTCATGATAAATCAATTCAACAGAAAGAAGGATATTTAATTGTTAGTTTAGGTTGGCTTTTTATGGTGATAAGTGGAATGTTACCTTACATTTTTACGAAATCAATTTCAGAACTTACCAATGCATTTTTCGAAACTATGTCTGGTTATACCACCACAGGGTCTTCTATTTTAACTGATATAGAAGCATTGCCCAATGGTATATTACTTTGGCGAAGTTTAACCCATTGGATTGGGGGTATGGGGATTATTGTTTTAGCTGTTGCTGTTTTCCCTTTATTTGGTATCGGAGGTATGCAATTATTTTCAGCCGAAGCACCGGGTCCTAGCGCTGATAAATTAAAACCAAGAATAGCCGATACAGCAAAACGACTTTGGTTGATTTATCTGGGTTATACGATCGTAGAAACCTTATTTCTTAATATTGCAGGTATGGGGCTTTTTGATGCTGTTAACCACGCTTTAAGTACTTTGTCTACAGGTGGTTTTTCAACTAAAAACGATAGTTTAGCGCATTGGAATGATCAACCAGCTATTCAATATATTATTATTGTTTTTATGTTTTTAGCTGGTACCAATTTTGTAGTGAGTTATTATGTTTTTAAGTTTAATCTTAAAAAAATCGCCGCTAATGAAGAATTTAAAATGTTTGCGACCTTTATTTTTATCTTTACTTTAATAGCTACTCTTTTAATTTACTTTAAGGCAGACGTTAGTCTTTCTTCAGTGGCACACCCTCAGGTATTAGGTGAATTTGAGAGTGCATTTCGCCATGCTATTTTTCAAGTTTTAGCAATTGTGACAACCACTGGTTTTGTGACAGCCGATTACACCATGTGGGTTCCTTTTTTAACGGTCATGTTTTTTGGCTTATTTTTTCTTGGAGGATCAGCAGGGTCTACTTCCGGAGGTGTGAAAGTCGTACGACATTTAATTATGATTAAAAATGGTATTATAGAGTTTAAGCGTATTTTACATCCTAATGCAGTTTTGCCTGTTAGATATGCGAAGCGTGCAGTCAACCCACAAATTGTATTTAATATTTTAGGTTTTTTTATCCTTTATATGCTCTCTTTTATCATAGGCGCTGTAGTTTTAGGAGCTATGGGGTTAAATCTTGATACAGCTATAGGTGGTGCTGCTTCATCTTTGGGTAATGTTGGGCCAGCTTTTGGAGATTTAGGTCCAGTCGATAATTACTCGTCGCTTCCTCAAGCTGCAAAATGGTGGTGTAGTTTTTTAATGCTAATAGGGCGACTTGAATTATTTACTGTCTTAATTATTTTTACTCCTTTTTTCTGGAGAGATCGTTAAATAAAAAAGCACCTTTTCAAGAAGGTGCTTTTTTAAGACTATAATATCGGTAATTGCTTAGTATCCTATTTTTACTGGTTCTTGATATTCACGTTTAAATAAATCGTGTTCTTTAATCATTTTAGCAGTTTTTTCAGGAAGAGCTTTTTCCCAGCCTTTTTCGTTATTAGATATTTTCTGTAAAATATTACGTGAAAAAATACCTAAAATGCTGTTATCATAATTATCAATATCAACTACTCGGCCATTATTTTTAAAGAATTTATAAAGTTCTTTCATTCTTGGATGAACTTTTAAATTTTGACTTGTTGTAATTTCATTCGTGTTTGGGTTTTTGTAAGGATATAAATAAACTCTAAGGTCTTTAAAGAATAATTTACCAAACGCTTCTAAAATGCCGCCGCTTAAGTGACGGTAATAGCGTTCATCAAAAATGTCTACGAGATTATTCACACCCATAGCTAAAGCCATACGTTCTTTGGTATAATTAGAAAAATACTCTACAAGCTTATAATATTCTTGGAAATTCGAAATTAAAACTGTGTGTCCTAACGAACATAATAGTTTTGCGCGATCCATAAAATCTTCTTCATCAATTTCTCCTTCAGATCTTAAGTTGGATAAGGTGATTTCGAAAATAACTTGAATATTCTCCTTATTAACCTTGTTTTCTTTTTTGAAAATTTCTAGAGATTTTTCATAAATATCTTCATTCACTTTTGTTACGGGCCTAAAGCTGCCGCGTAAGGCTAGTACATTTTTTTTGTAAAGAACTTTAGCTGGTAATACATTATTGCCGTCTGGGGCAAACATAACCGCTTCCGTCATGTTATTTTTTAAGAGTTGTAAACTCATTAAGCGGTTATCGACATTTTTAAATTGAGGTCCTGAAAAGTTTATAGTATCAACCTCAATTTGGTCTTTATCTATGTGGTCGTAAAGATCTTTTAAAATCTTTTTAGCATCGTTATGTGCATAATACGCACCGTAAATTAGATTAGTTCCTAAAATCCCTAGCGTGTTTTGTTGTAGTCGCGCATCATTTTCTTTAAATCTAATGTGTAGTACAATTTTATTGTAAGCAGCATTAGGTTCTAATTGGTATTTTATACCTACCCACCCGTGACCTTTGTAGCGTTTAGCAAAATCTATGGTTGCTACAGTATTGGCATACGTGAAAAATAATTTGTTGGGATGCTTATCACGTGTAATGCGTTCCTCTATTAAACGGGTTTCATGATCTAACATTTTGTGTAGCCTATTTTCAGTAACATAACGCTTGTCAGGTTCTGTACCATAAATAGCATCGCTAAAGTCTTTATCGTAAGCGCTCATTGTTTTTGCTATGGTTCCTGAAGAACCACCTGCGCGAAAAAAGTTACGAACGGTTTCTTGCCCAGCACCAATTTCAGCAAACGTACCGTAAATGTTTTCGTTAAGGTTAATTTTTAAGGCTTTGTTTTTTATGGAAGGCTTACTTTCAAAGTCTTTATCACCAAGGATTTTAATAGCCATAGAACAATTTTTATACTTTTTTCAAACAAATATTTAAACTATTACAAAAGTAGGTATTTAGCGGCTTAAACAAAAAATATTCAATAGTTTTGTGTTAAATATAACTTTATGCAATTAACGTTTTTAGGCACTGGAACATCACAGGGAATTCCCATAATTGGAAGTCAACACCCGGTGTGTTTAAGTCAAAATCCAAAGGACAAACGTTTACGAGTATCTGTTATGTTAGAATGGGATAATTGTCGTTATATCATTGATTGTGGCCCAGATTTTAGACAACAGATGCTACGCCACCAAGTTGACTCTATCGATGGTATTTTGTTTACACATGAGCATAATGATCATGTGATAGGTTTAGATGATGTTAGGCCATTTTATTTTAGACAAGGAAATATTTCAATTTATGCCAATAAACGGGTAGTTAATGCTTTAAAGCAGCGATTTTCCTATGTGTTTGAAGTTGAAAATAAATACCCTGGTGCACCAACACTTGATATTAATTATATTGAAAATGCGCCCTTTAAATTACACGATCATACCTTGGTTACTCCAATTGAAGTCTTGCATGGTCAACTTCCTGTTTTAGGCTTTCGGATTGGTGATATCGCCTATGTTACCGATGCTAAAACAATCTCTAGCGCAGAGCTTGAAAAATTAAAAGGCTTAAAAGTTTTAGTTTTAAATGCGTTAAGGCATGAATCACATCACTCACATTTTAACCTTGAAGAAGCCTTAGAGGTGGTCAATTATCTTCAACCTGAACAAACCTATTTCACCCACATATCCCATCATCTGGGATTTCATCAAGAGGTTGATCAAGATCTTCCAGAGGGTGTTAACTTAGCCTATGATAATTTGCAAATAACTATTTAAATGAAACGTAATATATACCTCTACCTATTTGTTTTCAGTGCATTAATTGCTTTGTTTATATACTTTAACTTTAATTCGATTGCCCAACAGCAAGCACAAAAAATAAATGAACTTGAAGCTAAAGTCGAACGCCTAGAAAATGAAAACAGAGATCTACTCAAACGCTTGGCGTCTTAAGCATTGTCTTTTAACCAGCGCTTAAAACTCATAAAATTTTGAGGGTTTACACCATGGCCAACTGGAAATTCTTCATACACATTTGTAATGCCTAATTCCTTAAGCATTGCTTTGTTCTTACGCGCCCACTTTACGGGTATCACTTGATCTACACTTCCATGAGAGTTGTAAATCTTTAAATTATTAAAGTTATTATTTGCATAATTTGGCACGAGCATATTTGTGTCTATGTAACCACTTAGCCCAATGACGCGGTGAATTAAATCTGGTCGACTTAAGGCCACAGCAAAGCTTAAAATAGTTCCTTGACTAAACCCTAATAAGTGTACTCTTTCAGGTTTAAGCTGAAAGTGTTCCTGCACTTCTTCTATAAACTTAATGATAATATCGCGAGATTTTTTGGCTTGTTCAATATCACTAAACTTACCTTGTTCTGCATCAAAATTAATAGCATACCACGCATTACCGTAGGGATGAAGCGCGTAAGGCGCTTTTACAGATAGAACCATGTACTCTTCATCAAGTTCAGGGGCAAAACTAAATAAATCATTTTCGTCACTCCCATAACCATGTAGCATGATAATAACGGGATAATCTTTTTCTAAAGATGATGCTTTTAAATTATAAGTCAGCGATAGTTTTGGTTGTGTCATAGTTAATTTAGCCTAATTTGTTAAACCATTTTTGAAAGTACTCACCAACGTATGGTATTAAGTGATATTTGTATTGCAGTGCGCCAAAAAAACTATAAAACCATACTAAAATATAGCTTAAGTAAAAGGCTGAAGAAGCAATCCATGAGTCAATACCGCTAACTAAATAGGTGAATAGTAAGAAATATAAATGAATGCCTAAGGCTTGTTTATTATAAAAAGATGCAAATTTATGCTTAGGCTCTTGATTCATAAATAGTGCAATAAGGCAGCCAAATATTGTAAGATGGGCAATAATAGCCGTTAAACGGCCTTGTTTTTGTGGTTCTTTAGTCGACATATAGTTCTGTTTTTACAAGAGTTCCAAATACCTTTCCTGTAAGATTTTCACCCTCAAAAATGGCATTTTTACTTTTAGAACAGATCTCTTTTTTTGAGAAATTGTATTCTAGGTCAGGGTTAAATAATGTAATTTGTGCATTTTGACCTTCTTTAATTTCAGGCTTTTTAAGTTGGTACATAGACCAGTTATTAAGCAAAAGGTTTACAGCTTTAGTTTTACCCAATAGAGTGTTTAAAGCTCCAAAACTAGATTCTAATCCAATTGAGCCATAAGCTGCATTTTCAAAATCTAAATGCTTGGCTTCAGCTGTTATGGGTGTATGGTCTGAAGTTACATAATCTATAGTGCCATCACTAATAGCCTTGATTAATGCCTTTTGATCGTTAGCATGACGTAAAGGCGGTTTAATTTTGTATTTCGACTCAAAATTGCTTAAAGATGTCGTGTTAAAATATAAATTATTGATACTAGTACTACAGGTAAAATCGAGTCCTTTAGCCTTGGCTTCTCGAATAACTTCAATAGAATTGGCACAGGACACATAAGGAATGTGTAGACGAGAATTTGTGTAAGTAAGTAATTCTAAATCTCGCTTGATCTGGATTGTTTCAGCAATTGCGTCTACCGATTTTAGACCTAAATGAATGGTGTTTTCATCTTCGTGAACTTGTGCATTTCCGACTAATTCTTGATGTTCGGGATATGCAAATATTAAGGCGTTAAAGCTAGTCGCATATTGTAAAGCCACCTTAAAAGCGTTGGCATGATGCACCGCTTTTTTTGTATCGTAAAACCCAACCGCACCAGTATTATACATATCATGCAAGTCAGCTAAATCTTTACCATTATGCTGTTTTGTAATGGCGCCTAAAGGATGTATTTGAAGCTGATGTTTAAAAGCCTGATAAATATAATTAATTCCTGATTTTTGATCTATAATAGGCTTAGAATGTGGTGTTAAACCAATCCCTGAAAAACCGCTTTTTAATGCAGTTAGGGCTCCATTTTCTATGGTTTCCTGGTCTTCAAAACCTGGTTCTCCAAAACTTACGATGGGATCAAACCAAGCCGGAGATACATGTAAATTGGGATAATCTATAACTTGGGCATTATAGTTCGAAATTTCTTTACCTATCTTAGTGATTTTTCCCGCTTCTACTAAAATGTCTTTTGGTTCAGGATCAAAGCCCTTACCATTATATAAAACTGCCGATTTGATGAGGTACGTCATTACGTCTTTATTTAAAAATCTTTACAATCAATATTTCAATAAGCATGCAAAACAATGCAAAACTAAGGAACCATTTCCAAAGATCGTCATCTGTATTAAGTTGTTTATAAGCTTCAATACTATCTTTTAAGGTTTTATAATTAAACTCTCCCTTAAGAGGTACTAATTTACTTTCTTTTCGATTTTGATTTATACTTATAACAGAGAGACTATCTTCACCGCTGCTAATTGTGTAGTGTCCTGGCAATACGTCTAAATTTTCAAGTTCTATTCTAGTGGTGTTTCCTTCTTTTTCCTGCAGTGGTATGTAGCTTTTTCCGTTGCCATTTAGTTTGAAGACTTGATCACCTTGGTTTACTTCATTTACGCGAATAGACGGTTGAGTGTTAGTGAAATAAAATAACTTATCTTTTGCTTGCTGATATTGGGCGCTTTTAATCAAAGCAGGAATAATTAAAGGGGAGTTGCTGAAATTTGATCCGTCTGATTTTAATTCGGCAGCAAACACAAATAGACCTTTATCTTGACCATAAAATGGCGTGTTGCCATATCCAATAAGATTTGAAAATTGACTGTTTAATCTATAGTTAGCAGTCGTGCTAGGGTAGTCGAAATTAGAAATTGGGCTCGTAAACACATCATTAAAAAGAGGATGTTCTGTACTGATGTTTATGATTTTCTGTGACTGATTATAAAAACCGTTAAAGATTACTTTTCCGTTTAATTTTAAATTTTTATAACGGGATTGTGCCTCAACTGAAGTTGATGGAATGACAATTAGATTTTTTGAATCCTCCAGTGCTTTTTCGAGATTATTTAAAAGGTTAATATCTAAATTTTCAAGCTCGTGACTTACAATGAGGTTAGCTGTGTTAAAATCATCTAAGCTTAATTGGCTACTAGTTTTAATCTTAACTTTGATGTAAGGTTCAACTTCAAATGCAGTTTTTAGGTAATTTGCCTTTTGATTTGAGATAATTAAAACTTCAAGTTGTTGTAAATTAGGCTGGTTTAAAAATAGACGGTTATCGTAGTTTAAATAATCACTGCTTAACTCTAAGCGTAGGGGTTCTTTAATTTGATTTCCAACATCAAAATTTATGGTCCTAATGGTGTCCTTTTCAAAACTTACATCGGCTTTACCTAGTAATGTTTCAGCTTGGTATAATGCTAAGCTTGAACTCGTGTTTGGTTGGTTTGACTTCAATAAAACTTGAAGTTGGTTTTGAACTAAGTAAGCTTGTTCAATGGCTATATTTTTAGGTTGTAGTTGTGCGTAATTTATCAGCTGAGTCTTATTAAATTCAGTTAACAACTCTTGGATAGCTTCGGTGTTTAGTTTATAAAAATCTGATAAAATTATAGGTTGTATAGGAGTATCAAAGTTATTAAGCTGAAGTTGTAATTCCTTTATGTCAAAGGCTTTTGGACTAATTTTAATGTCCGGTAATATTTGTTTTAAGTCTTTGAGTTGAATGTTTTTATAGGTGTTAGAGAGTGTGACTAAACTGAAATCTTGATTTTCAGGAATAGAACTTAGTAAATCCTGTTTGGCTTTTTCAAGAAGGTTAGTGAAATCTACTTGCCCTGACATGCTTAAAGAGTTGTCAAGTGCAACAACTAAATGGGTGTTGTTTGTGGGTGTTGATTTTGCATCATAAGGTTGAGCAAAAGCTATAATTAAACCGCTTAGAAGCAACAGTCTTGTGAAGAGTAAAAGCCAACGCTTGAGTTGCGAAATTTTTCGAGATTCATTCACAATTTCTCTAAGCATGCTTACGTTTGTAAAATACTGTGTTTTGTATTTTCTAAGCTTAAATAAATGAACTATAAGGGGTATAATTAAGGCCAATAAGGCATATAAAACCTCGGGGTGTTTAAAATGCATTTAGTCTCAATTAAATTTAATCATGTTTTTTCTATAGTAAAATGGAAGGTGGTACCTTCTCCAGGTGTAGAGTCTACTTTGATTTGGCCTCCAAGATTGTAAATTAATTTACGAACGGTCGATAATCCAATACCATTTCCGCTAACCCCGTTACGATCTTTTTCAGCAACGGTTGAAAATAACTCAAATACCTTTTTTTGTTTTTCTTTAGGGATTCCAATTCCATTATCGATGACTTCAAAGTGATAATGTGTATCATCTTCCGTAAAGTTAATATCAATTTTGATGGATTCTTTATCGTTGTATTTAATACTGTTTCCAATCAAATTAAGTAATATTTGCTCTAAGGCAATACGGTTTGCGAAGATGTCTTTATTTATTTCAGGAAAATTAATTTCAAAATCATCATTGGCATCAAGCATTTCTTCAATGTCTTCTAGAAGTTGATGAATATCAAATACTTGGCATGCCTTGGATTCAGAAGTAATATTATCACTTTCGTAGTGGAGCAAAATATTGCTAATATAATCACTCATCTTAAACGCTGATTGCTTGAGGTTATTAATATAATCTAGACCAGCTTCGTCAAATTGTTTACCGTATTTAGATTTTAGTAAATCAAAAGTGATAATCATATTTGCCAGTGGCATTTTCATGTCGTGCGACACAACTCCAGCAAAATTTTTAAGTCGGTAATTATTTTCTTTAAGTTCTTTTTGAGTTTGAATAAGCCCCGTATTAATAGCTCTTAATTCAAACAGTTTAACTACTTGGCGGGCTAGTTTTATAAGGCTATTTTTTTGAATTTGATTTAAAACACGTGGTTTATGATCAACTACACAGAGTGTGCCTAAAGCATTATTAAATTTGTCAATTAACGGCACACCGGCGTAAAAGACAATAGCTTTCTCTCCAAAGGTGTATGGATTTTTTTTAAACCGCTTATCTTCTCGGGCATCAAAAACCTCTAGTATTTCATTAGGATTTTGTATGGCAATAGTACAAAATGAATCTTCACGGTTTATCTCACAAACATCTAAGCCAACTTTAGCTTTAAACCACTGTCGTTTATCGTCTACTAATGAGACTAGGGCAATGGGTGTTTCACAAATAGTAGACGCTAATTCTGCGATGTCATCGTATTCTCTTTCTTCATTCGAATCAAGAATTTTTAGAGATCGTAAAGCTTTTAAACGATTGGTTTCTTTACTAGATGGTGAGACTGCTTTCATAGATGAGTTCTAATATTGCAATTTACAAAAATAGTTTTAGCTTTACTTTAAAAGCCATCAAAAACTCCAAGACCAAAAAGGGCAAAATCGTATTTCACAGGATCCTTTGGATCTAGTTTTTTAAGTGCTTTGTCTAACTCTATAACTGCTTTCGCATCAGTTTGCTTTCTATTAAGGAGTCCTAAGCGTCTAGCTACTCGTCCTGAATGTACATCCAGTGGACACGATAATTCACTTGGTTGCAAGCCTTCCCAAATCCCAAAATCAACCCCGTTTTTATCTCGACGCACAAACCATCTTAACATCATATTTAAGCGTTTTGCAGCTGAATTTTTTAAGGGGTCGCTTAAGTGTTTTTCGGTCCGTTTTTCATGCGCTACTTCAAAAAAATAATGTTTAAAGCGATGTAAACTATGTTGAAGTTGATAGGGTTGGTGTTGGCTGGTAAATGCTGCTTCAAGATCTGTATGAGTGTTATAAAGTTGCTGTAGTCGTTGTAAAAAAAACTTTAGATCTGTGCCGTTAAATGTGCGGTGTACAAAGTGTTTGCAGGCCTTGAGATCCTTGTCTTCATGGTGCATAATAAATTCGTAAGGAGCAAAATCCATGATGCTAAGTAATCGCTCTCCACTTTTTAATATGGCTTTTCGATTACCCCAAGCTATAAGGGCAATTAAAAATCCGCTAATTTCAATATCTTCTTTTTGAGTGAATTGATGAGGAATAGAAATAGGGTCGGTATCTATAAATTTAGGTGAATTGTAGAGAGCGACTTTTTCGTTTAGGAAGTTTTTGAGATCTTTTCTATTCATCTGTGTTAGTAGAAACCAAGTGACCATCTTTCATCTCTAATTTTCGGTCGGCTAAATTAGCAAGCTCATGGTTATGGGTAACAATGACAAAGCTCTGTTTAAACTCATCTCTTAATTTAAAAAATAAAGCGTGAAGTTGCTCGGCCGATTTAGAGTCTAAATTCCCCGAAGGTTCATCGGCAAAAATTACAGCAGGCGCGTTAATTAAGGCTCGAGCCACGGCCACACGTTGTTGCTCGCCACCACTAAGTTGACTAGGTTTGTGCTTGTAGCGGTCTTTTAATCCTAAAAAGTCAAGTAATTCTTTAGCTCTGGCTTCAGCTTTTTTAGGTGTAGTTTTTTTAATATAAGCTGGTATGCAAACATTTTCTAAGGCCGTAAACTCGGGGAGAAGTTGATGAAATTGAAAAATAAAACCGATATTCTCATTTCTAAATTTAGCTAATTGTTTTTGATTGAGTTTGGTTAAATCGATGCCATTAACTTCTAGCTGGGTGTTTGAATGTTGATCGGCTAATTCTAAGCTTCCTAAAATTTGTAATAAGGTCGTTTTTCCAGCTCCCGATGCACCAACAATCGAAATAACTTCAGCTGGTTCTACATTAATGTGGACACCATTTAAAACCTGTAGGTTTTTGTATTTTTTGAATATGTTTTTGGCCTTTATCATAACTTCAAAAGTAAACTTTTTAAATTCAATCTATAATTGTACACTCTTTTTTCACATGCTAATTTAACGTTAAAGCACTTTCTTCTGTTTAATTAAACTCTAAGTTTGTTAGACAATTTATAAAATATATGATTTGAGTATAGAAAAAGCTTGCTTTGCAAACGGATGTTTTTGGTGTACCGAAGCCGTATTTCAGCGATTGATTGGTGTAGAAGCTGTTAAAAGTGGATTTACCGGTGGAGCAATTAAAAACCCTCCTTATCGTGAAGTAGTGATGGGACGAACTGGTCATGCTGAAGCTATTGAGTTACAGTTTGATCCCGATGTTATTGAATACGGCACTTTGCTGCGTGTTTTTTTTACCACACACGATCCCACCACGCTTAACAGACAAGGCTATGATGTTGGTGAGCAATACCGAAGCGAAATTTTTTATCATAATCTAGCCCAAAAGGAAACAGCTGAAAGTGTAATTAGTGAACTTAATACTACTGTTTTTAATGGTAACATTGTGACCAAATTATCACCAGCACAGGCTTTTTACACCGCTGAAATTGAACACCAAAATTTTTATAACCAAAATAAAGAAAATAGATATTGCCAATACATTATAGACCCTAAGTTAGAAACTTTAAGAAAAACATTTAAACCTTACCTAAAACACTAATTATGTCATTCAAAATATTTGAAGAATACAACCAAGCCTTCGTGGAAGATGTCAAAGACTCTTATTTATCTATTTTAAAAAACGTTGGAGAAAATCCTGAGCGTGACGGGATTGTTAAAACCCCAGAACGCGCCGCAAAAGCTATGCAGTTTTTAACACAGGGTTACGAAATGGATCCTAAACAAATCCTAGAAGGCGCAATGTTTAAAGAAGACTATAACGATATGGTTTTAATTAAAGATATTGAGTTGTATTCCCTGTGTGAGCACCATATGCTTCCTTTTTTCGGTAAAGCCCATATTGCTTATATTCCTAATGGACATATTGTAGGTTTGAGTAAAATTCCTAGAGTGGTCGATGTATTTGCAAGACGTTTACAAGTTCAAGAACGTTTAACGCATGATATACTTGAATGTATAAACACAACCTTACAGCCAAAAGGCGTTGCAGTAGTGCTTGAAGCTCGGCATATGTGTATGATGATGCGTGGCGTACAAAAACAAAATTCTGCCACAACAACTTCTGGCTTTAGAGGTGAGTTTCAACAGTCAGAAACTAGAAACGAATTTTTGAGATTAATCGGTAAAAATTTGTCTTAAAAACAGTTCATCTTTATGTTTCAACAGTTTGTCTTTTTTTGTAAGTGAGGTAGTGGAGTTTGGTTTTAAGTTAGCCTAGAATTTAAAAACCAAATAAAATGAAACATCTAGTATTAATCGGAATCTTATTAGTTATGAAATTCACTAGCGCTCAAACTAGTGATTTAAAAATTACTCTTGAAGAAATTACTCCTTCAAAAGGTAAAATCTACGTAGGGGTTTTCACTCAGAGTAGTTTTCTGACCGAACCTTCAAGGAGTGATGTGATTGAGGTTACTGGTAAATCAGGGGTATTAGTTATTAAAGATTTGAAACATGGTGATTATGCTGTATCTGTTTTTCATGACCTTAATGCGAATGGTCAATTTGATATGAATGAGTATGGGCAACCTATAGAACCTTGGGCAATGACAGGAACCAACGGCAAAGATCAACAACCCGTTTGGGAACTTGCTAAGTTTACTTTTGACAGTTCTACGACGTCGGTTCAATTAAAGTTTTAAACCAAAGTATTATTAAAAAAAAAGCCGCTTTGTAGCGGTTTTTTTGATTATTGTAATCGTGGGATTAAGCTAATGAATGGTAAACGTTCTGGACATCATCGTCTTCTTCTATCATCTCTAAGAGTTTGTTGACTTCTTCAGTTTGTTCATCATTTAAAGATTTTGTCACTTGTGGAATACGCTCAAAGCCAGAGGATAAAATTTCAAAATTTTTAGCTTCAAGCTCTTTTTGCAAGCTTCCAAAACTTTCAAATGGAGCATAAACTATAATGCCATCTTCGTCTCTAAACACTTCTTCGGCACCAAAATCTATTAATTCTAATTCAAGTTCTTCTAGGTTAAGATTGTTATCTTGAATTCTGAAATTACAGGTGTGGTCAAACATAAATTCAACTGAACCTGATGTTCCTAAATTACCGTTGCATTTGTTGAAATAGGAACGAATATTAGCGACCGTACGGTTATTATTATCTGTCGCAGTTTCAACCAAGACAGCAATACCATGTGGAGCGTAACCTTCAAATAATACAGTTTTGTAATCACCTTGGCTCTTATCACTTGCCCGTTTAATAGCTCTCTCGATGTTATCTTTGGGCATATTGGCAGATTTACAGTTTTGGATCACTGCCCTAAGTTTAGAATTGGCTTCTGGGTCTGGACCACCTTCTTTAACTGCCATAACAATGTCTTTCCCTAAGCGTGTAAATGTTTTGGCCATAGCCGACCAACGTTTCATTTTACGCGCTTTTCTAAACTCAAATGCTCTTCCCATAATCTTTATTTATTCAGCAAACGCCTCAAATTTCCGGTTATATTCTCTTAATTCTTCTATGTTAATTTCTAAATCAGATTTCTTGACTAAATGGAGTAAATAAGCTAAACTTTCTGCGCCAGTAATAAGCTCTTCATTGTTATCTTCAGATTCGTCTTCTAAAGGTTCGTCCTGGGGAATAGGGATAACAAAAACTTCATTTTCTTCGATGTGCTCATAGGCTAAACGTAAACTTTTGGCTACAACAGGTCGTTTTTCATCTACGGCATAAGGTCTTAAGGCTTTTAAATTTTCAACAACACCTTCTGTTATAATCCCGGCATTAGTTAATTCGGTAGTAACTTTATCGATGAGTTTAAGGGCTTTTTTATTTTCCAATGTCTAAGTTTTTATGAGTATTTCAGCACAAAAATAATTCTTAAGATGTTATACCACCACTTTTTAAACTGTATTTTTAAAATTTAGCATGACTTTGTAGTCTACTTGTCTGTTTTTCAGTTAATAACTGCCTTAAATTCAGCCTGTTTTTATAACTGCACAATTGTTAAAACCAAAAAAATAAACTATAGTGACGATAATAAGTTACAAATCCTTTCAGAATAGCTGTAATTCTGCTTATTTTTGCAAATCTCAAATTTTCAAATTTTAAAGATTTAGTGCTTATTATGTCTGAAAAAATAGCAGGAAAAGAACTCTACGATTACCAAGAAGCTGACTTAACTAAAATCTTTGATAAGATTGAAACTAAGCCTGATAATTACAACTTACTATACCAATTACCAACTGGTGGGGGTAAGACTGTTGTTTTTTCTGAAATTGTAAGACGATACATTGAACAAACCGGTAAAAAAGTTGTAGTACTCACACACCGAATTGAATTGTGTAAACAAACCTCAAACATGTTAGATGGGTTTGGTGTTCGCAATAAAATTATTAACAGTAAAGTAAAGGAGCTTTCTGATGATAACGACTACATGTGTTTTGTTGCCATGGTTGAGACGCTAAACAATCGTATTAACGAAGATAAAGTTAATATGAAAAATATTGGTTTGGCTATTATTGATGAAGCGCACTACAATTCATTTACAAAATTGTTTAAGTACCTTGATAAGGCTTTTATACTAGGTGTTACGGCTACACCTTTAAGTTCTAATATTAAACTACCTATGCATCGTAATTACCGTGAGCTTATAGTTGGTAATTCGATTACATCTTTAATACAAAAGAACTTCTTAGCACGTGCTAATATGTTTGCTTATGATGTTGGTCTAGGAACCTTACAGGTTGGTATGACTGGCGATTATACAGTCAAATCTTCTGAAGACTTGTATACCAATATCGATATGCAAGACAAGCTTTTAAGGGCTTATGAAGAGCGTTGTAAAGGAAAGAAAACCTTAATTTTTAATAATGGTATAAATACCTCTTGGTATGTTTACCAAACTTTTAAAGACGCTGGGCACGATATTAAACACCTGGATAACACCCACAATAAAAAGGAGCGTGCTGAAATTTTGAAATGGTTTAAGGAAAAACCAGATGCTATTTTAACGTCTGTGAGTATTTTAACTACTGGTTTTGATGAGCCTACCGTTGAAAATATTATTTTAAATAGGGCTACAAAGTCTCTGACATTATATTACCAAATGATTGGCCGAGGGTCACGACGACTACCTCATAAGGAAGAGTTTAACGTCATAGATTTAGGTAATAATATTGCTAGGTTCGGACCTTGGGATTCACCTGTTGATTGGCAGCTTATTTTCGAAAATCCAGATTACTTCCTAGATAATATGATTTCTGATGAAGAAATTGAGAACAACTTTACTTACGAGATGCCCGATGAAGTAAGAGAAATGTTTAAAAACTCTAAGGATATTTCGTTTGATATTAATACCAAATATCACGAAGCTGTCAATAATGGCGAAAAATCTAAATTAGTGTTGGAAGAATCTATTGCACAGCATGCCCAAATGTGTGCCGAAAATTCTGAAGACGTTTTTGATGCTCGTATTTTAGCTCGTGAGTTAAAAGATGATATTAAAGATCGTATTAATAAATATTCTAGGTGTATAATTAATAATACCAAAAATTATAGAGATTGGTTATTTGAAGATTATACTCGAAAGCTCCGTGTAAAAATAAATGAACACTTTATGTAAAATAATAAAGAATTATTAAGGTGAATTTTGACATTTAAATATAGTAAACGCTGTGTTTTACTAAGCAAAAAGTTGCTCAATCGGATTAGTCAACGACCCTATAGAGTGTCTTTTATAATTTAAGAGCTTTTAGCCAAAAGTGTATAAACAATTTATTGGAACTGTTTCTTATCTTAAAAACAATGTTAAGTAGGTTAGGGGCTATTATTGCCTATTATCATTATGCATCTCAGTTTTTTCTGTAAGATGGGCTATCATCACAAGCTAGAAAAGATTGTGATTCGTCTTCATTATTTTTGTTATAAGTAAGCTTAATTACTCTTTTAAAGTTGATTTTTCAAGTTCTAAAAATTAATTTCTGATGAAGTTGAGCTACGTGTAAATTGTTCAGAAAAAGTCGTCATCTGGATTTTCGAGTTCGAACCTTAAAAAAGCACTAAATAAAGTGTCGAAATATAGCTCGAATCTCAGTGATATGTGGGATTCTGCGAGTTTGGTTAAAAAAATACAGTTACAATATTTGATGTTTCCAGAGGGAATGGGTTATGACAAGTCAAATGACAAAGTTCGAACCCCAAGAGTGAATTTGTTATTTTCTGTAATCTCAATGATAACAGGGGTTATGAAGGATTATAAAAAGGGAGAACCTGTCGATTTTGACAAGTTCTCCGCTTTGGTGATCGCGACAGGATTCGAACCTGTGACCGTCTGCTTAGAAGGCAGATGCTCTATCCAGCTGAGCTACGCGACCTTTTTGCTTAAGTAGCATAAGCCGAGTTTAAGCGGTTGCAAATATAAAACATTTCTGAGCTTTCGCAACCTTTTTTATTAATTAAACTTAAAAATATACAAGACAGACAACACAGATGTATAAGTATTAAAAAAGCCCTGTCTAAACAGGGCTTTTTTAAATATCAAGTAAGTTTAAAAGCTTAATTTAAATTCTTCATACCATCTTCAATCATACCAAAAAATTGATCTAATTTAGGTAAAACTACAATACGCGTTCTTCTGTTTTTGGCTCTTCCTGATTTAGTGTCATTATCAGCAACAGAAACGTACTCACTTCTTCCAGCGGCTGTCATACGTGCTGGATCTACATTATACTTATTCTGTAAAACGCGGACTACAGCTGTTGCTCGTTTGGTACTTAAATCCCAATTATCTTCAAAGCATTCACGTGAAATCGGTACATTATCAGTATGGCCTTCTACCATAAATTCAAATTCTTTCTTATCATTGACTACTTTTGCTACTTTACCTAACACTCGCTCAGCATCTTTAGTGATTTCATAGCTGCCGCTACCAAATAATAGCTTGTCCGAGATTGAGACAAAAACTACACCTTTATCAACACTAATTTCAATGTCACTATCATTTACATCATCTAGTGCGCCTTTAAGACTAGTCACTAAGGCTAGCGTTACACTGTCTTTTTTATTAATAGCATCCCGCATGGTTTTTATTTGTAAATCTTTTTCTTTTAAACTTTCTAAAGAACGCTCTAAATTTTCAGCTCCTTTTTTAGAAATTGTGGCTAAATCACCTTGGCTATTTAATAACGCAGCATTGGTGTTTTTTAAGGTATTAATTTGATCTTCATAATTTTTGACCAAGTTCTTATTTTTTTCTTGGCAAACACTCAACTCCATCTCAGCCGATTTTAAATCGTTTGAAGCTGATTTGTATCTATCTTCTAGATCAGCAAATTTTTTCTTAGACACGCAAGATGTGGTTAATAAAACAGCGGTTAGTCCAATACCAATTAACTTTTTCATTGTAGATGATTTTAAATTCAATACAAAAATATAATTAATCAAATCTATTCAAGTGGTCTTAACACTTTTTTGGATGCAAATCTGTAAATTTTTTCTGATTTAAAATAAAATAACGCCAAATCACACTTTGAATTAAAAAATAAGGTATAGCAGAAACCATTCGTGTCCGCTTACCTTTAGTGTAGTCGAACATTGTTATAACCTCTCGATAGGCTTTAATAATGGCTAAGGTATGTTTTGGTTTTCGCTGAAGTAAATACAGAAGTGCCGCAAAACTATCCATTAAAAAGCGTGCAACGAGCAAAATAAACACTGGACTTGGCGCGTTTTTGATCAAATTATTAAGTGAGTTTCTAAAGTTAAGATAGGTTTTTTGAGGATTTTGATAAGCTAAACTACCACCACCGAGGTGAAATACTTCGCTTTGTGGAATATACCTAACCTTGTAGCCGGTATTATGAAACCTCCAACAGAGGTCAATTTCTTCTTGATGGGCAAAATAGTCATTATCAAAACCACCTACTTGGTTAAAAAGTGAACGCTTTACAGCAAAACAAGCGCCGCTGGCCCAAAAAATGTCAGTGACGGTTTCATATTGTCCGTGATCTTCTTCAAGCTCGTCAAAGAGACGACCACGACAAAACGGATATCCAAATCGATCTATATAACCACCGGCAGCTCCTGCGTATTCAAATTTTTTGGGCTGCTTTAAACTTTTTATTTTAGGTTGTACAACTGCTAAACTGCTATCCTGTTCTAGTGCGCTAATAAGAGGTTTAATCCAAGCTGATTTAACAATCACGTCACTATTTAATAAAATAACATAGTCTTCAGTAAGTATGTCTAAAGCGGTATTGTATCCTCCGGCAAAGCCTAAGTTTTTAGAATGAATAATTAATTGAACCTCAGGAAAATTCTTCTTTAAATAATCGATAGAAGCATCCGTAGAGGCATTATCAATCACATAAACAGTAGCTTCTGTGCTGTATTTGACTACGCTTGATAGGTAAGACTTGAGTAGCTCAAGACCATTCCAATTTAAAATAGCAACAGCAATATTGGTCTTAGCAGCGTTCATACGTAGGAAGGTCTTTTAAAAAAACATAGCGTTGTTGTTGATAATCAATTTTGCAAAAATAGTGCGAAATACCATTAGTGACCCATAAAAAACGAGCATTTAATTTGAGGTTATACTGTGCTACCTGGTCAAAGGTATCTTGCGTTATTTTTATATGTGGTGCCTTACATTCAACTAATAAATGAATATTGCCTTGAGGGGTAAATCCGACAATATCATAGCGTTTCTTTACACCGTTTAAGTTAACCAGTTTTTCTTCATTAAGCAGTTGTTTAGAGAAGTTTCTTTCTTCAAGCAAGAAAGAAATGCAATGTTGCCTCACCCATTCTTCCGGGGTTAAAAGCAAATATTTTTTACGCAGCTTTGAAAAAATAAACGTTTTATTTTCACTATTTTTGAGCCTAAATTGGTAAGGCTTGAAGTTGAGTTCTTGCATACCTCAAAAGTACTAAATATAGTTAAGTTGTTGAAATGAATGAAGCTCAGGCACTTATTAAATCGATTAAACAACGCCAGTTTAAACCCGTTTATTTTTTAGTTGGTGAGCGTGAAACCTATTTTGTAGATCAAATTTCGAATGCTTTAGAACAAGAAGTCCTAACTGAAGATGAAAAGGCTTTTAACTTGAGTGTTTTATATGGTAAAGATGTAAGCATAGATGAGGTAGTGAGTCTGTCAAAACGATTTCCTATGATGGCCGAATATCAATTGGTAATTGTTCGTGAGGCTCAAAGTTTACTTCGCCAAATTGACCAATTAGCGGCTTATTTAGAACAACCACAATTGACAACTATTTTAGTGTTTTGTGTCAAGTATAAAAAGCCAGACAAGCGAAAAAAAGTACTTAAACTTCTCAAAAAAAATCACGTTTATTTTGAGACACCTGCAATTTATGATAATCAAGTTCCTGATTGGATTACTTCAGCTATGAAATCTTCAGGTTACACGATTGATCATAAAGCAGCTGTGATGCTGGTTGAATTTCTAGGTGTAAATATTTCTCATATCGCTAAAGAGCTCGAGAAACTGCAACTCTTATTCCCTAAAGGACACCATATCACACCAGAGTTAATCGAAGAAAATATAGGAATTAGTAAAGACTTCAATAATTTTGAGCTAACCAAAGCTGTTGGTCTAAAAAATGAAGCGAAAGTATTTCAAATTATTAGCTACTTTGCTCAGAACCCCAAAAATAATCCTATAGTAGTAACGACTGGTCAATTGTTTAGTTATTTTCAAAAGTTGGCTAAATTTCATGCTTTGAGCGATCAATCTAAAATGAATGTAGCTCGTAATCTAGGGATCTCACCTTATTTTGTGACTGAATACGTGATGGCCGCTAAAAAGTATTCTTTAAAAAAAGTAAGCCAAAATTTACACCATATTAAAGAAATTGATTTAATGAGCAAAGGTGTAAATGTTCATCAAGTATCTCCAGGCGATATACTTAAAGAGCTCATGGTAAAGTTGATGCGTTAATTTAATTTTGGGATTCTCGCAAAGCTTCTATTTTCTTTGCTACTTCATCAGCCTGTGCTGTTTTAGCATCGGATGCTTTACGATTGGTTTTTGACAAATCAAAGGCTTCTTTTTGAAGCTTTTCGTAGCGTTCTTGTAGTTGTTCTAATTCGCTTTTCTTTTTAAATAATCTAAACATAGCTTTAGTTTTTTGATCTAAAGTAATATTAAACCTATGTTTGGACTTCGCTTATCATGTAATTTAACGAGAAATTAATGCTATTCAAGCTTAGAAGCTATCTAATAAAATATCAAGTATTTCTATAGCAGCGTCACTTATCCTACTTCCAGGACCAAAAACGGCTACCGCACCAGCATCAAATAAATACTGGTAATCGGCCGATGGAATAACGCCACCAACAATCACCATAATATCTTCACGGCCTAGTGTTTTTAATTCTTCAATCACCTGAGGAACTAATGTTTTATGCCCTGCAGCTAAAGACGAAACCCCTAAAATGTGAACATCATTTTCTACCGCTTGTTTTGCAGCCTCTTTAGGGGTTTGAAATAAAGGGCCAATATCAACATCAAATCCTACATCGGCATAACCTGTGGCCACCACTTTAGCACCACGGTCATGACCATCTTGTCCCATTTTAGCAATCATGATACGTGGTCGTCGACCTTCTTTTTCGGCAAACTCATTGGCGAGTTGCTTCGCTTTACTAAATGAGGTATCTTCTTTCATTTCTTTACTATATACGCCGCTAAACGACTGGATTTTTGCTTCATGGCGGCCATACACCTTTTCTAAAGCTAAGCTAATTTCTCCTAAGGTTGCTCTAGCTTTTGCAGCTTCAATAGCACAAGCTAACAAATTATCTTGACCAGACTTGGCGGCTTCTGTTAGCTTATTTAAACATTGATTAACCTTAGATTCATCTCGATTGGCCTTAATTTGTTCAAGTTTCTCGAGTTGCTGTTTTCTTACCGTTTGGTTGTCCACTTCTAAGGTGACAATAGGATCCTCTTTAGGTAAACGGTAAGCATTAACACCTATAATTTTATCATGACCGCTGTCAATTTTAGCTTGTTTTTTTGCTGCCGCTTGTTCGATACGAAGTTTAGGGATACCTGCTTCGATTGCCTTGGTCATGCCGCCTAGTTTTTCGACTTCTTGGATGTGTTCCCAAGCTTTATGAGCGATATCATGTGTAAGCTTCTCGACGTAATAACTTCCGGCCCAAGGATCTACTGTTTTTGTAATCTGAGTTTCTTCTTGTAAATAGATTTGTGTGTTTCTAGCAATACGTGCCGAGAAATCTGTAGGTAAAGCAATAGCTTCGTCTAGGGCATTCGTATGTAAACTCTGTGTGCCTCCAAAAGCAGCTGCCGAAGCTTCGATACAGGTTCTTGCTACATTATTCAATGGATCCTGTTCGGTTAGAGTGTAGCCACTTGTTTGGCAGTGTGTTCTTAAGGCTGAAGATTTAGGGTTTTTTGGTTTAAACGGTTTTACCAATTTAGCCCATAGTATTCTTGCAGCTCGCATTTTTGCAATTTCCATAAAGTGATTCATCCCAATACCCCAAAAAAAGGATAAGCGGGGTGCAAAAGTGTCAATGTCCATACCGGCTTCTAAGCCTTTTTTAATGTATTCTAAACCATCGGCTAAAGTGTAGGCTAATTCAATATCGGCAGTTGCGCCAGCTTCTTGCATGTGATAGCCAGAAATACTAATGCTGTTAAATTTTGGCATATACTGCGACGTGTACTCAAAAATATCCGATATAATCTTCATAGAAGGTGTAGGCGGATAGATGTAGGTATTACGCACCATAAATTCTTTTAAAATGTCATTTTGTATGGTGCCAGATAAGTCTTTTTGGTTTACTCCAGTTTCTTCAGCAGATGCAATATAAAAGGCCATAATGGGTAATACAGCACCATTCATAGTCATTGAAACCGACATTTTATCTAATGGAATTTGATCAAATAAGACTTTCATGTCTTCAATAGAGTCGATAGCGACTCCAGCCTTTCCTACATCACCCACAACACGTTCGTGATCAGAATCATAACCGCGATGGGTTGGTAAATCAAAGGCGACCGACAAGCCTTTTTGCCCTGCGGCTAAATTACGACGATAAAAGGCATTACTTTCTTCAGCAGTTGAAAATCCAGCATATTGGCGAATAGTCCATGGTCTCCGCACATACATGGTAGAATAAGGACCACGCAAATAAGGGGCAATACCCGATACGAAATTTAAATGCTCGGTTTCCGCTAAATCCTCTTCGGTATAAGTGCTTTTTAATTGAATACCTTCGGCTGTTTTTTTTCTTGGTGTGGCTTTAGGGCGGCTATGTTGAGTTTGATCTAACTTTAATTGTGATACATCTTTACGTTTCATAAGTCTGGTATTAGTTAAGCTTTAGGTTCTTGTTCTAAACGCTCTAATTCAATTTTCTCGGCTAATCGCTTAGGAATAATTGGTTTAAACTTAACTTGGCGTTTTTCTTTTTTGACAAATGGATATAATTCCAACTCCAGTTTCATTCGATCTTCAGGATTTTGATAGGTGTTGGTGCCTACCATTGCAAAGTCGTTGTGGTTCACTTTTTGGATTTCTTTTTCGCTACTTTGCTCGATCGCTTTTGTAATTTGTCCTGAGAATAATTGTGATAAATAACCGCCTTGAGTTTCAATATCTTTAAAATAAGCTAAGCCTTTTTCGGCTAGTTGCTCACATAGATATTCGATGTAATAACTACCGTTTGTAGGATTGCTGACTTGATCGAAATACGACTCGTGTTTAAGAATAAGTAGTTGATTTCTAGAAATTCGTTCGCCAAATTCATTGGTTTTATGAAAGATTTCATCGTAAGCTAAATTATTAACCCAATTAGCACCACCGAGTACTGCACTCATAGATTCCGTAGTGGTTCTTAGCATATTTACATTATAATCGTAAATGGTTTTATTTCGGCGAGTTGGTTCAGCTATAATTTGTGTTGAAATTTGAGCTGAAAATGATTGAGATAAGGTATTAATTAATACGCGATAGGCTTTTAATTTAGCAATTTCGAAAAAGTAATTAGACCCTACTGAAACCATAAGGTTAAGCTGAAATTTTTTAGGGAGTTTGTATTCTTCAATATAGTTAAGGTATTCAGTTAAAATACCTAGGCTATAACCAAGTTCTTGATACTTTAATGCGCCAGCATTTTGGTGTAAGCGCATATCTATAGAAAGTTGTGGTGTGATATGTTTTAGCTGAGATAAGTGTTTAATTAACTCTAAATCTTTTGTCTCATCGTTTAACCAGTTCCCATGAGCTGATATGCGGTTAATAGGGTCAAAATTTAAATATAGAGGCATATTTAATTCAGCTTGCTGAGCATCTAATTGCTTTAAAAAGGAGATATTTAATGTGTCAAATTCTAATAATACAGGGACTTGAAGCGTATTGATTTCTGTTAATAAATCAAACAATTGATTATCTTCTTTAGGAACAATCAGCCATAGTGATTCTGCACCACGCTTAACGACGTCCTTTACAATCTTAGTAACAGCTGCGTAATTTTCAAGATAAATCTTTTCGGTGACCTGCCATTGTTCGGTGACTGGTAAAGAGCGATTTTTGTGATGGTCTTGGTGGTAAAATGGTTTTACGTCAATGCCTTCTTCCGAGTTATATATTAAGGTATCATTGTAGTCGGCCCCTTTTAAATCGACCTGTATTTTTTGTTTCCACTCTTTGGCACTGGTAGATTCAAAATCCTTAAATAAGTGTTTTTTCATGGTGTTTAATGTTATCGTAAACTATCCTTATGTTCAATGATATAAACCTCTTCATTTGGGCGTTTCATAAAGTAAGTTTCCCGAGCAAATCGTTCGATCTCTATGCTGTCGTTTAGTGTCTTGAAAGTCGCTTTATCATTTTTTATCTCTTGTAAATAGTAACGCTTATCTTCTTCTAGCGTTTTAATATCTTGGTTAAGTTCATGGTGTATAAGCCAAGAATTACTATCTATAGCAAGCATCCAAATTGTAAAAACAATAAGGGTAAGCATATATTTGTTAGTGATAAGTTTAAACCAAGTTTTGGTGCGTAATTCGCTATACTTCATGGGTTAAATTTACAAAAATTACCATTGATTGGCGATAAATAAATTGGTCAAGTTTAAAAACAATTAAACCAAACGCTCTTTGATAATGGTTTGTACAATATCTATGGCGACGGTGTTAAAGCGATTGTTAGGTATTATAATATCGGCGAACTCTTTAGTAGGTTCTATAAACTGCTGATGCATCGGTTTAAGTGTTGATTTGTATCGATTAATTACTTCGTCTAAATCACGTCCACGTTCGGTAATATCTCGCTTTAGACGTCGCATCAAGCGTTCATCACTATCGGCATGGACAAAAATCTTAATATCAAACATATCGCGAATATCAGGATGTGTAAAAATTAAAATCCCTTCTACAATCATTACTTTTCGAGGTTGTGTGATGATGGTTTCGGAGGTGCGATTGTGTTCTTTAAATGAATACACTGGTTGCTCAATGGCTTGACCAGCTTTTAAAATTTTTAAGTGCTCAACTAACAGCTCAAAATCAATAGACTTGGGATGGTCAAAGTTAATTTTGGTCCGTTCTTCAAAGCTTAAGTGAGAGGTGTCTTGGTAGTAAGAATCTTGGTAAATTACATCTACTTCATCGTGTTGAAGTTCATTTATGATTTGATTAACCACCGTGGTTTTACCACTTCCTGTTCCACCTGCAATACCAATAATTAACATGCCTAATAATTTTGTGTAAAAGTACGTAAGCCAGTTAAATTATAAAATAATTTTATGGAGTAATGCTTATTAAAATGGACGTGAGTTACTAATTTTTAACCATCAATTTTAAACTCTCGTTAATTAAAGTGTCTAATTGCTTAACTTGTAGTTTTTTTATCACTTAAATTTTAGTTATGAAGTATATTTTAAATGTGTTAGGCTTTGTGAGTATTTTAGCCTGTGCTCAAAAAGATGAAACGATTACAGTTATTGAAGAGGATTATTCTTATGAAGTCGTTACCGATGTTGTAAATATGCCCTGGGGTTTTGATTTTTTTAATGATGGCCGAATTATTATTACAGATAAGTCAGGGACTGTTTATCTGTATGAGAACGGCGAAGCCAAAGCGTTAAGTGGTTTTCCTGAAGTATATAATCGTGGCCAAGGTGGTTTGTTAGATGTGAAAATACATCCCGATTATCCTAGCCAACCCTGGATATATTTTACATATGCTTCAACTGAAGGCGCCGAAAATGGTGGGCATACTGCTTTTGCTCGTGCGCAGCTTCAGCAAACACAACTCACCAATTTTGAAGTGCTTTATAAAGCTTCACCTAATACAACTAAGGGTGTGCATTTTGGTAGTCGTATTGAATTTGATCAAGATGGTTATGTATACATTTCAATCGGTGAACGTGGAGAGCGTGAGGTGAATCCACAAGATGTGACACGAGATGGTGGTAAAATCTATCGCTTTAATGCAGACGGTAGCATTCCTGATGACAATCCGTTTGTTGATAAAAAGAATGCCAAAACGGCTATCTATTCATATGGACACCGGAATCCACAAGGTATGGAAAGACATCCTGAAACTGGTAAAATTTGGGTACATGAGCATGGGCCGCGTGGCGGAGACGAAATTAATATCATCAAAAAATCAGCTAATTATGGCTGGCCAGTGGTTACATATGGGATTAATTACTCAGGAACAAGCATAACCGATGAAACTCAAAAACCAGGTATGACCCAACCAATTCACTATTGGGTACCATCTATTGCGCCAAGTGGAATGACTTTTGTTACATCTAATACATACCCACATCTTAAAGGAAATTTGTTAGTTGGCTCGCTTAAATTCATGTATTTAGAGCATTTAGAGTTAGAAGGAAATAAAGTCATTAAACGTGAAAAGCTACTTGATAAAATTGGTCGTTTGAGAAGCGTCAAGCAAAGTTCAGATGGGTTTATTTATGTCGGAGTTGAAGGTGTAGGCTTGGTTAAATTACTTCCAAAATCTTAGTATGAAATCAGTATTAATCTCTTTTTTTGTATTTGCCTGCTCATTATTATTCTGGGAAACAAAACCGAGTCTATCAAATATCCAAGAACAAACTGAGCTCACCGAAAGTATTAAACGCGGCAATGTCGTGTATAATAATTTTTGCATGCGTTGTCACTTGCCCGACGGCAGCGGTGTTAAAGGTGTTTACCCACCAATTGCAAATTCAAATTGGTTGAGCGATAAACGTACCGAAAGTATTAAAGCTGTAAAATATGGCTTAAAAGGTGAAATTGAAGTTAATGGTGAAACATACAATAACATGATGGCGCCAATGGGCTTAAGTGACCAAGAAGTAGCCGATGTAATGAATTACATCATGAATAATTTCGAAAACGAACAGAAAAAGCCAGTCACACCGGCTGAAGTACAAGCTATAAAAAAATAATCTAAACGCTCAGGCAACCCTTTTTAAAATTCTGGCGTCTATATAAGTAAGAGACGCTTTGTGAAAATTATAAATTTACATACTAAATTAGAAACGCTAATAGCAAAGGCTAAGCAAAACGATCGTCGGGCACAATATGAGCTTTATAAGCGTTTTGCTCCTAAATTGCTAAGCTTAGCAAGGTTATACATTTCAGATGTTCAGTTTGCTGAAGATGTATTATCCCGAAGCTTTGTAAAAATATTTAAAAAGATTCACCAGTTTTCCTCAAATCAAAAGGCCTTTCCGGCTTGGTGTAGGCAAATTTTAGTTCGCGAAGCCATCGATTTTTTAAGACGGCAAAAAGAGATTGAGTTTTCATCTCATCAACTTGAAGATCTAGCACTAACAACCGACGATGAGGTTTTAGATCACACCCAAATAGATCAAATTCAAGGCTGCATCGACCAATTACCAAATGGCTATAAATTGGTATTTAACCTCTATGTTGTCGAATCTTATACTCATAAAATCATTGCCGAAACTTTAGGCATTAGTGAAGGCACATCTAAGTCACAGTTGTCTAAAGCCAAAAAAATGATAGCGCGGCTGCTTCACGCTCAAAACCAATTAAACGGATGAAAAATTTAGAACACCATATCAAATCAAACATCGAACAGCGTGAAATACAACCTAGTGATCACGCTTGGTTTAAGGTAGTTGAAGGTCTTGAGCAATCTCCTCAACCCAACAAACGTCGCTATTTTTATTTCGTTGCAGGACTTGCAGCAGGATTGGCGTTGTTTTTTACCATACAAGTCTTATGGTTTCCGTCAAGCGGAACTTCTAATTCTCAGCCCATAAAATTAGTGACACCATCCTCAACATTAGATGTAGATCGTAGAAACATTTGGGCTGCAAGTTCAAAGTTGAAGTCACAAGAAGTTTTAATCATATCTCAACTACCAAAATCAAAACCCATTAGTTTGTCTGCGTCAATACAGTTAGCTATACCAAACCAAGAACAAACCTCAGACCAACCTC
>CBFHKB010000007.1:0-38594 GCA_965656295.1 Psychroflexus sp. | reverse complement strand
CTGTTTACTTTACCCAAGAAATGCTTAAACGTAATAACGACGACTTAAAAGGTAAAAAAGTAGCTATTTCTGGATCAGGTAATGTAGCACAGTATGCCTTCCAAAAAGCCATTCAACTTGGTGCTATTGTAGTTACGCTTTCAGATTCTTCAGGTTATGTTTATTGTAAAGATGGATTCCACTCTAAAGAATTTGACTACCTACAAGATCTTAAAAATGTTCGCCGCGGAAGAATTCATGAAATGGCCGATACGTTTGACAATATTCAGTTTTTTGAAGGTAAAAAACCATGGGAAGTTCCTACTGAAATTGATATTGCAATGCCTTGTGCAACCCAAAATGAATTAAATGAAGACGATGCTTATAAACTCGTTAACAAACAAGTAAATATTGTAACTGAAGGCGCTAATATGCCATGTACACCAGAAGCAGTAGAGCATTTCCATAATAAGGGCGTTTTGTTTGCTCCTGGAAAAGCATCTAATGCGGGTGGTGTTGCAGTTTCTGGACTTGAAATGTCTCAAAATTCGTTACGTTACAACTGGACTGCCGAAGAAGTAGATGGGAAACTAAAACAAATTATGAGCGATATTCACGATTCTTGCGTAAAATTTGGACGTAATGGTGATGCTAAAATTAATTATGTGAAAGGCGCTAACATCGCAGGTTTTGTAAAAGTAGCCGATGCAATGCTTGCACAAGGTGCTGTATAAATTTATCATTTTTTAATTAAAAAGCCGCTATTTAAATAGCGGCTTTTTTGTTATATAAACTTATCTACAATTAGGAGGAAATACCTGCCACAATTATTACAAACTCTCCCTTCGGCTTATGCGTCTTAAAGTGAGATATCAAGTCGTCTAAATTTCCTCTTATGGTTTCTTCGTAAAGCTTAGAAATTTCTCGTGAAATAGATGCATTGCGATCTTTGCCTAAAAACTGTGATAAATGTTCTAAGGTTTTAAGTAATTTATATGGCGATTCATATAAAATAATACTTCGCTCTTCCTCGGCCAGAACTTTAAGACGTTTTTGTCGTCCTTTTTTTGGGGGTAAAAAGCCCTCAAATACAAACTTATCATTTGGTAAGCCACTGTTTACAAGTGCAGGAACAAAAGCAGTAGCCCCTGGTAAACAGTCAATTTCTACATCGTTTTCTACACAAGCTCGGCTAAGCAAAAAACCTGGATCTGAAATAGCAGGCGTACCAGCATCAGTGACTAAAGCCATTATTTCACCATGTAACAGCCGCTCAATAATCGGTGATGTTTTTTGGTGTTCATTATGTTGGTGGTAGCTTATCATAGGTGTATCGATCTTGTAATGATTAAGCAACTTACCAGTCACGCGTGTATCTTCGGCCAAAATATAATCTACTTCGTTTAAAACTTCTACAGCTCTAAACGTCATATCTTTAAGGTTGCCAATAGGTGTTGGTACTAAGTAGAGTTTAGGCTTCATTAAGCTTTAAATTTACGTTCGATATGACCTAGAAAACGTTCATAAATTTCTGGTTTATTGGTAAAACCGGTATATTCTGGAACTATAGATTGCTCTAAAAACTCCTTGACTTCACTCAAGCTTGCAAATGAATCTAACTGAGATAACACACGATTGTAATCTTCAACCTGTCCATCAAATAAGTGCTTTGTGAAAGCTAGCCGGTCGTTTAAACCAATTTTTATACCTTTTTGAAGCTGGTCGTTTAAGGACTTTTTGTCTTGCTGAAATAAATCTAAGGTGCGTTTAGGTCCTTCGTTAGTAGCCTTAGAGACCTCGTTGGGTTGGCTGTTTGTCTCTGCTGAAGTCTTATTTTGAGTAGGAACGCTGTCATTTTGTTTTGAAGGTTGAGTGTCGTCTTCTTGCATTTTTTCAGGCGTTTCAGTTTTGGGTTCAAAATCGGGTAAATCATCAAAATGTACCCCAAAATCTTCTTCAGCTTGATTTGAAGGCATTTGTTCATGTTCATCAGTTTCAGCTTGGTCTGTATCTGGAGCTGATTGGTCTATTGTTTCTTTAGGGTTTGAGGTTGAATCTGCCTTGACATCGCTATCTTCGGTGGTTGTTTCATCTGTAGAAATATGTTGAGACTGGAACGCTTCAAAATCTTCATTTTTAAGTTTTTGAAATTGCTCCATTAAATAATCAACTTGTTCTGCCTCTGGTGGCATTTGTGAAACAATATCTTTTATTTTTTCAGTATTGGGCTCAGAAATAGCATCTTCATTATATTCGGTGCCGTCAGGATGCATATAGTCGCCTTCTTCGTCAAAATTTTCATAAGTTTTATAATAAGCGTCCGTAAATTCTTTTTTACCAATAGTGGGTTTTAGGCCACCAAAATGCTTCTCAGCAAAAGATAAAACCGAGAGTTTCTCATATAAAATCCCTGTTTCTTTTTTAAGTTGATGGATGTCTGCTCTGTTTTTAAGCTTTAATATACGGTGTGCTAGACTTATTAATTCGTTTTCTAAAACTTTCTTCATAACTTTTAGCCTTTCGCCTTGTCGAAGCGCTTATAATTTTACTAATTTTAGCCGTTGGTTTTATTACCAACTTACATTTATTTAAACGCCTAAATTACAAAATGTTTCTCGAAAATACCGTAAATCACGAAGAGCAATTTGGCTGGATTGAAGTTATCTGTGGCAGCATGTTTTCGGGTAAAACCGAAGAATTGATTCGCCGCTTAAAACGCGCCCAATTTGCCAAGCAAAATGTTGAGATTTTTAAGCCTGAAATTGATAGGCGTTATGATGATGAGCAAGTCGTCTCTCACGACCAAAACGCAATTAGATCTACACCAGTGCCTGCCGCAGCTAATATTAGATTACTAGCTGATGGTTGTGATGTTGTCGGGATAGACGAAGCTCAATTTTTTGATGACGAAATTGTAAGCGTTTGTAACGATTTGGCCAACAAGGGAATTCGCGTTATAGTCGCGGGTTTAGACAAGGACTTTAAAGGCAATCCATTTGGACCCATGCCTTATTTAATGGCAACAGCCGAATACGTTACCAAAGTTCATGCGGTATGTACTAGAACAGGAAACTTAGCACAATATAGTTTTAGAAAATCTAACCAAGACGATATTGTATTGTTGGGCGAGACCGAAGCATACGAGCCTTTGAGTCGAGCGGCTTTTTATAAAGCTATGATAAAAGAAAAAGTGAGTAAAATGGAAGTTCATCATCCCAAAGATGTATCTAAAGATCACACTCCATAATGCCTGTTAAAGAAACCCGACTTATTGTAAATCTTAGCGATTTAGCGTTTAATTATAAGCTAATTAAAAGCAAACTTAAGCCAAATACAAAAATAATGGGAGTGGTTAAAGCTTTTGCTTATGGAACCGAATCTGAAATTGTAGCACGAAAACTCGTATCTTTAGGTGTAGATTACTTGGCTGTTGCTTACATCGAAGAAGGTGTGCGTCTACGTAAAGCAGGAATTCAAATTCCTATCTTAGTGTTTTATCCTCAGCTAGAAGAAATTAAACAGTTGTTAGACTATAAGCTTATCCCGAGTATTTATAATTTACGCTATTTAAAATTGCTTAATACATCATTAAAAACTCAGGCGATACTAGACTTTCCGATACACTTAAAAATTAACACAGGCCTTAATAGGCTAGGCTTTGATGTAAATGAATTAGAGGCTGCTTACCATGAAATTGAACGAGCTAAGCATATTAAAATAGTTGGGATATTTTCCCATTTAGCAGCTTCAGGTAACCAAGCTGAAATTGAATTTACCCAGCAACAAATAAGCAATTTTGAAGTCGCGAGACAGTTTTTTCAAGAGAAATATGGTGAGCAATTAATCACTCATCTGTGTAATTCTAGTGGGATATTTAATTACCCCCAAGCAGAATATGATATGGTGCGAGCAGGCATTGCCCTTTATGGTTATGGTAATAACGAGCTTGAACACCAACAGCTTAAACCTATTTCTAGCCTGAAAACAGTGATTACCCAGCTTCGAGAGATTCAAAAAAATGATACAGTTGGTTATGAGCGTTTGTTTAAAGCAACTAGACCGACCAAAGTTGCAACCTTACCATTGGGCTATGTCGATGGAATTGCAAGGCAATTTGGAAATGAAAAAGCCGAGATTTTAGTCCACGGACAACGAGCACCAATTATTGGCAATGTGTGTATGGATACTATGATGGTAGATGTTACAGGTATTAATTGTCGAGAAGGAGATCATGTAACCATATTTGGACCCGAACATTCTGCCTTAAAATTTGATAAGTACCACCAAAGTATTCCTTACGAAATTATTACACGTATATCCCAGCGAGTTACTAGAATTATCGTGCCCTAAGATCTTTCATAAAGTGCGCCGCTGCACTACATCGATGTTTAATCAAACCACAAGCTAGAAGTTTGTGGTTTTTTTTGATAAGTAAGCGTTTTATGTTTTCAGTGAATTCATCTGTTAGACCTCAAAAAATTATTACATTCGTATCGTATTATTTAATTATTAATAAAAACTTGAAAATTTCATGAGTGGTATTGCTAAAAATTTCGGAATTGATAAAGCGCTTCAAGAATTAGGTCTTGAACATTATAATAAAGGAACATCTGTGGGGACAGATTTTTTTGCCAATGGCGAAATAATAGAATCTTACTCGCCGGTCGATGGCGCACTAATAGGAAAAGTGCAAGCGACTACCGAAGCCGATTACCAAAAAACAATTGAAACCGCACATCAAGGATTTTTAGAATGGCGCAAATGGACAGCGCCTGCTCGTGGCGAAGTGGTGAGACAGTTTAATGATGAACTAAGACGTTTAAAAGCGCCTCTAGGAAAACTAGTTTCTTACGAAATGGGAAAATCTTACCAAGAAGGTTTAGGTGAGGTCCAAGAAATGATAGATATCTGTGATTTTGCGGTTGGTCTTTCGCGTCAACTACATGGTCTAACTATGCATTCAGAGCGACCTGGTCATCGTATGTACGAGCAATGGCATCCACTTGGTGTAGTAGGCGTTATTTCAGCCTTTAACTTTCCTGTTGCTGTTTGGTCTTGGAATACCGCTTTAGCTTGGGTTTGTGGTGATGCGTGTGTTTGGAAAGGCTCAGAAAAAACCCCATTAACCTCAGTTGCTTGCCAAACTATTGCTGCAAGAGTTTTTGAAAAAAACAATGTGCCGCAAGGAGTATCTTCCCTAATTACAGGTGATTACAAAGTAGGTGAGTTAATGACTAATGATAAACGAATCCCTTTGGTCTCTGCTACAGGATCTATTCGTATGGGTAAAATTGTCGCACAAGCCGTAGCTAAGCGCTTAGGAAAATCTTTACTTGAATTAGGAGGAAACAATGCGATTATTGTGACTCCAGATGCTGATATTAAAAACACTGTAATTGGTGCTGTGTTTGGTGCTGTAGGAACTTGTGGACAGCGCTGTACTTCAACTAGACGCTTAATTATTCACGATTCTATTTACGACCAAGTTAAAGATGCCATTGTAGATGCCTACAAACAAATACGTATTGGGAACCCATTAGATGAAAATAATCACGTTGGGCCTTTAATTGACAAAGATGCAGTAAAAAACTATCTCAAAGCTTTAGAGCAAGTCAAAGCTGAAGGGGGGAATATTTTGGTTGATGGCGGTGTTTTAGAAGGTGAAGGTTACGAAAGTGGCTGTTATGTAAAGCCTGCTATTGCTGAGGCTGAAAACCACTTTGAAATTGTGCAACATGAAACCTTTGCCCCAGTTTTGTATATCATGAAGTATTCTGGAGACTTGGAGAATGCGCTTGAGCTTCAAAATGGTGTAGTGCAAGGACTTTCATCAGCTATTATGACGAACAATTTAAGAGAAGCAGAGCGATTCCTGTCGGCTGAAGGCTCAGATTGTGGTATCGCTAACGTAAATATCGGCACATCGGGCGCTGAGATTGGTGGAGCATTTGGTGGTGAAAAAGAAACAGGTGGTGGCCGTGAATCAGGTTCAGATGCTTGGAAAGTTTATATGAGACGCCAAACTAATACAATTAATTACACTACAGAGTTACCACTGGCTCAAGGTATTAAGTTTGATTTATAAATAAATTTTTAGAAATGCTAGCTGAATTGCTAGCATTTCTTTTTTTTAGATGTATGATAATTATAGCTTAAAAATTATATAAAGCTAACCTTGCTGTTAAATAATTGTCTAATTGCATCAAAAATTAACGTAAATATAAACAAGGTAACTTGAAGCATTAAATTAATGTTAAGCAATTGTTGACCTAGTTTTTTGTTTAAGAATAAAAAACATTTTACTTTGCATTGTTTTTAAGTTTTTGAAAACAGGCTATAAAAGCCGTTTTTAATTAAATAATCATTATATGAGTCAAGTAAAAGCAGCCATTACTGCTGTCGGTTCCTATTTGCCAGAGCACGTGTTAACTAATAAAATGCTCGAAGATATGGTAGACACGAATGATGAGTGGATTACCACAAGAACCGGAATTAAAGAAAGACGAATTTTAAAAGAAGAAGGTAAAGGCTCTTCTTATTTAGGTATCAAGGCTGCCCAAGATTTGATTCAGAAAACAGGCCTTAATCCATTAGATATTGACCTCGTGCTTTTTGCAACGGCTACTCCAGATATGCCTGTGGCTTCCTCGGCAGCATATACAGCATCACAGATTGGAGCAACAAATGCATTTTCGTTTGATTTACAAGCGGCTTGCTCAAGCTTTTTGTTCGGGATGTCTACAGCTGCAAGCTATATAGAATCTGGACGATATAAAAAAATACTATTAGTTGGCGCCGATAAAATGTCGTCTATTATTGATTATACCGATCGTGCGACATGTATTATTTTTGGAGATGGTGCTGGTGCCGTTCTTTTTGAACCAAATGAAGAAGGTCTTGGCTTACAAGATGAAATTTTACGGACGGATGGTATTGGACGTGAATTTTTAAAAATTGATGCTGGTGGCTCTCAATTACCAGCTAGTGAAGAAACCTTGAAAAACAAACAGCACTTTGTATTTCAAGATGGTAAAACTGTTTTTAAGTTTGCTGTTTCAAATATGGCCGATGTGAGCGAAAAAATAATGCTAAAAAATAATTTAACCGCCGACGATGTAAATTGGCTCGTTGCTCACCAAGCCAATAAACGTATTATTGATGCGACATCTAAACGCATGAATTTAGACCAAGATAAAGTATTAATGAACATTCAGCGTTACGGAAATACAACTTCTGCAACCTTACCACTGTTATTAAGTGATTACGAAAAACAACTAAAAAAAGGTGATAATTTAATTTTTGCTGCATTTGGTGGCGGTTTCAGCTGGGGATCGATCTACCTTAAATGGGCTTATAATTCTTAACGCCTTAAATACTCTAACATTATGGAAATTAAACAAATTCAGAATCTAATTAAGTTTGTTGCAAAATCTGGCGCTAGTGAAGTTAAGCTAGAAATGGATGACATCAAAATCACCATTAAAACAGGATCTGAAGATTCTGGAGAACGTCAAGTGATACAACAAATACCAGTTGGAGCTATGCCACAACAGGCTGTACCACAACAACAAGCGCAACCAACTCCAACCGAGGCACCTGCTGAGACGTCTGCAGATGAGTCAAAAAATGATAATTATGTAACGGTTAAATCTCCAATTATCGGTACGTTTTATAGAAAACCTTCACCAGACAAACCTGTTTTTGTTGAAGTTGGTGATTCGATAAACGAAGGTGATGTGCTTTGTACAATTGAAGCGATGAAACTATTCAATGAAATTGAAAGTGAAGTTTCGGGTAAAATTGTAAAAGTACTGGTAGATGATGCCTCACCAGTTGAGTTTGATCAACCATTATTTTTGGTCGATCCATCATAACCCCAAACCAATCATTTAAAATTAAGCCTATGTTTAAGAAAATTCTTATCGCCAATCGTGGCGAAATAGCCTTACGTGTTATTCGAACATGTAAAGAAATGGGCATAAAAACGGTAGCAGTATATTCTACAGCCGATAAAGAAAGTTTGCACGTGAGGTTTGCAGATGAAGCCGTTTGTATTGGACCTCCATCATCGAGTGAGTCATATTTGAAAATACCTAATATTATTTCAGCAGCTGAAATTACTAATGCCGATGCCATTCACCCTGGTTACGGTTTTCTCTCTGAAAATGCTAATTTTTCAAAAATATGTGCCGAGCATAATATTAAATTCATTGGCGCTTCAGCTGAAATGATTAATAGAATGGGCGACAAAGCTTCAGCTAAAGCAACCATGATAGCCGCAGGTGTTCCTTGTGTCCCTGGCTCTGAAGGAATCATCAAAGATTTTGAAGACTGTAAAAAAACAGCTAAAAAAGTGGGCTATCCAGTGATGTTAAAAGCAACCGCTGGTGGTGGTGGAAAAGGAATGCGTGCCGTTTGGAGTGAAGACCAATTAGAAGCTGCATGGGAATCTGCTCGTCAAGAAGCTAAAATTGGTTTTGGCAACGACGATATGTATATGGAAAAACTGATTGAAGAGCCACGCCATATCGAAATTCAAATTGTTGGTGATCAAACAGGAAAAGCGTGTCACTTATCAGAACGTGATTGCTCTGTGCAACGACGCCACCAAAAACTAACTGAAGAGACTCCTTCGCCATTCATGACCGAAGAATTGCGGGACAAAATGGGAGAGGCAGCCGTCAAAGCAGCTGAATATATTAAGTATGAAGGTGCTGGAACAGTTGAATTCTTGGTTGATAAACATCGCAATTTCTACTTCATGGAAATGAATACGCGAATTCAAGTTGAACATCCGATTACAGATGAGGTTGTAGATCACGATTTAATTAAAGAGCAAATTCTTGTAGCAGTCGGTATACCAATTTCGGGTAAAAATTATTACCCAAAATTACATTCTATTGAGTGCCGAATTAATGCTGAAGATCCATTTAATAACTTCAGACCGTCTCCAGGTAAAATTACAACCTTACATATTCCTGGAGGTCATGGTGTGCGTGTAGATACACATGTTTATAGTGGCTACGTTATACCGCCTAACTACGACTCAATGATTGCCAAACTTATTGTAACAGCACAATCACGTGAAGAAGCTATTAGTAAAATGCGTCGTGCTTTAAGTGAGTTTGTTGTTGAAGGTATTAAAACAACTATACCATTCCATAAACAGTTAATGAAAAATGAAGATTATGTTTCTGGAAATTACACAACACAGTTTATGGAAGATTTTGAGCTGAAACAACCCGTCAATCAGGAAGAAGATGACGATGACGACGATGATTAACGAATTAAAACTACTCTATATTTAAAAAAAGCCACTTTCTAGTGGCTTTTTTTGATCTCTAAAATTCAGAAAATTGACTGTTTAGTAAAAAATTATCGTCGGTTAATGTGCTTAAAAAACTTATAATCTTAGACTTTTCTTCTTCGGTGAGTGGAATACCCAAGGTGGTTTCCTCTTCAAAAATGGGATCTAAATTTAAGGTGTTTGTAACGCCTGTATCATAATGATCTAGTACATCTTTCAGTGTTTGAAATCTTCCGTCATGCATATAGGGAAAACTAACCGCTACATTTCTTAGACTTGGAACTTTAAACTTATAGCGATCACTTTTGTAACCGGTAACACGCTCTCGCCCAACATCATTATATATTGGATTTATAGCTAAACCATTATTGCGATAACTTTGGTCTGTTAGCAATACCCCCGAGTGGCAGGAAGCGCACTTACTTTCAAAAAGCTCTAATCCTTCAGCTTCTGAAGTGTTTAGGCTAACTTGCTGTTTTAAGTAACGGTCGTATTTAGATTCTGCTGAAACCATCATCACTAAAAATTGAGAAATGGCTTTAAACATATTTTCAGGATTAATTTCACCATTTTCAAACGCTTGATTAAATAAAGTTTGGTAATGGGGATCGGTTTTTAATTTCTCAATCACATGGGTAATGCTTTCATTCATTTCGAACTCTGTCGTAATGGGGATAATTGAAAATGCATCTAAATGGCTGGCAGCACCATCCCAAGAAAATTCAGCTTGGTAAGCCAAATTCATAAGGGGTTGTGCGTTACGTTGACCTAAAGCGCCATTAACGCCATGGCTAACTTGATGCGTGTGGTGCGTAAAAGCAAATTCTTGGATGTGGCAAAATCCACAAGAAATAACACCGGTTTCTGATAATCTTCCGTCATAAAATAGCTTTTTACCAAGTTCAAAGCCTTTTTCGGTAGGCGGGTTTTGGGACAAGTTGTAGCTGGGTTCCGGAAAATGATCGGGTTGTGGAAATGTTAGGCTTCTGTTTTCTGTTTCAATAGCAACATAATCTTCATCTGAGCTTTCGCAGCTCAAACAACCCAGCATAACCAACGTAAACATAGATATAACACAACTGTACTTCATGCCTGCCTAGTCTTGAATGTTAAACATATTTTGAACGTTTTCAGCAATTTTAGGCGCATTAATTGGATCTACCTGGATGTCGTCTTTTTCTTGGAGAGACATTTGATGCACGCCGTCAAAAACAGCTGCAATATTAGCTTCAATCGGAAGTACAGCGGTTGTGTTCAAATTAACCTCAAATGTATGTTCAAGAGAAACTGTTTTGTAGTTATCTAAATTTGTACCGTGACTGCCTACATGATAAAGAAAAGGTGTTAATTCTCCAGCATTAGTATAATCGCCTTCTAATTTTACGAATATAAAACCCGCAGACCATGACCAAATCATCTCCAAGGCTTCAGTTTCTGGAATAAAATTATCACTGCCGTTTAGCGGATAATTTGATTGGTCGACGCCAATTCCAAATTCTATTCGTTTGTAATTGCCAAGCGGAATTTGATCTAGCTGTATTGAAAATGAATCAGGATCTTCTGCATTAATAATAAAATAAGAATCTTCAACTGGTATTTGGACCATTGTTTCGTCTTGTTTTATAAACGCAATATTGCTGATGATGTATTTCAACTCATTAATTTGATAGGTTTCGTTAGAGGCATTGTTGTAATTCTGTCCCAAATTGAAGCTATTCGTGTTAACAACATGAGAAAACTGAAGTTCAATATTAGAGCTATTTACAGTGGTTAATTCTGCTTGATCATCAAAATCGTCTGAACAGCTAAGTGCAATGATAGAGATACTACATAAAAGGAGAAGTTGAAGTTTCATGGCTAATTTATTTTAAGTATAACGGCATCTTTATCGCCTTTGTTTTCGTTAAAGTCACCATCATTGCTTTGCGAGCTACCAACAATATAGAGATGATTGTTGAGGTAAACTAGGCTGTTACCAAAATCTAAATTAGAGCCGCCATATTGTTGGCTAAGTTGTAAGCTCCCATCTTGATTTATAATGGCCAACCAAATATCATTTTGTCCGTAATTAGAGGTAAGATGACCATCATTACTTCTTGAGTATCCTGCGATAGCATAGGTTTGCTGTTCGGGTATGTTGATTATTTTTTGAAAACTGTCAAATGCTGTACCGCCGTAGGTTTTACTCCAATTTAGTTGCCCGTTTTCACTCACTTGATTAATCCACGCATCGGCATTACCTAGAGGATTACTTATATCACCATCTGTGCTTCTAGTATCACCCACCGTTAGTAAGTTTTGGTTTGTGGTTTCGATTAAATCGTAAATAATTTCTATCCCACTACCGCCTAAGTTGGTTTGCCAATCTAAACTACGGTCTGTTTTAGACTTTACTAACCAACCATCGTAACTCCCGTTGGGATTAGTGATGTCAAAATCATCACTTTCGGAGTGTCCTGCTTGAATAATTTGGCCATTACTAGTTTCGATCACGGCATAGCTACGATCATTATTACTACCGCCATAATACCTTCTCCATTTTGTTTCGCCTTGTGCATTAAGTTGAATGCCCCAAAATTCACCAACACCATGTTTAGGATTAACTTTTGGTGGTTTTTCTATAAAATCGTCGTTACCTTGACCGCCACTAGCTGTGACATCTAAAAAGCCACTCACAAAATAACCGCCATCTTGGGTTTGGATTACATCGTAAGCACGGTCGTTACCTTCAAAGCCAATACTTGTTTCCCATTGAATGTTTCCAGCGGCATCTAATTTTACAATCCACATATCTTGAAAACCATTGTTGAAGCTTACATCACCATCATTACTTCGGCTAAACCCACTTACAATGCATCCGCCGTCCATTGTTCTTGCAATACCTTGGCCACGATCATCGTTAGATCCACCAAAGGTTTTTTGCCATATAAGGTTGAGGTTTTGATCGAACTTTACCAGCCAATAATCACTGTCTCCGCTAGATTTATCTGTAATATCGCCATCTGTGCTTTGGGTAAATCCAAAGGCTAAAATAGACTGATCAGTTGTGACAGCTACATCAAGAAAATCGTCTTGTTGAGAGCCGCCAAACGTTAGGCTTTGTTGTAAAGTTCCTGTGATCTGTTCTACAGGTAATTGGTTTGTGGCGTCATCTTCGCTACAGGCCACTAAAAAGAAGCATAACCAAACTGTGAGTAGTAATCGCATTAGAGTTTAATAATTTTTTTGGTGTAGGTGTTGTCGATATTTACAAAGTAAAATCCTTGTTTTAGATCTGCTATATTTATTTTATGTTGGGGTTGTGCTTCAACTGTTTTGACTAATGAACCTTGGTGATTATAAATTTTCAAATGATAAGTTTTGGTTTCAGCTCCTTCAATTTTAATAAAATTTTGAGTAGGATTAGGGTACACTTTAATTTGGTTAGCGCTAAATTCAGTTTGACTTAAGGTAGTTGATTTTTGTAACAAAAAAAGTCCACGCTCAATATCACTTACAATAATAGTTCCGCTGTCTAGGTATGGATAAATATTCCAAGCGCCATTAAAAGCCACGTTGTTGTTTTCGGGATGGGTGTCAAAAAAACCTATTTCAGTGACACTTTGGCTGTTTATTGAGCTTACATCAAGCATTCTAACACCAGCATTATAATTAGCCAAATAAAACGTGTCGCCCAATACATATCCATTATGATCAATCGCTGGGGTTGGACCAGTATAAGTCATGTGAAGTATCGGATTATCTAAATCTTGAAGATCAAAAATAAGTGTTCGGGTATTAAATCCAAAGTTAATTTCGTCCAGTTCATCACCAAGTAAAAAGTAACGTTGGTTTTCGGTAAGCCAAGCCTGATGCGTGTAACCGATATTTGAATAAGCAATGCTAGAGATTAGACTAGGATTGTTTTTGTCGGTCACATCTACAAACACCAATTCGTCTTCATTGCTGCCTAAAAATATCTCTTTACCGGTGTGATCGCTGTCGGGTCCAGCATAGGTAACCACTTGAGCATCGTGCGTGTAATTGCTTTGACTATAGCCGCCTGCATCTGTGGGGTTTAAAGGGTCGCTAATATCTATAAAATGGGCGCCACCGTTAAAGGTTTGTGTTCCAACAGCGTAAGCAAAGCCTGTAGCTTCATTAATTACAATGTTATGCGCATTTCCAAAGCCATCAAAATGGGCGTCTTCAGTAAAGGTCACTGGTAAATTTGTAGTAGTAGTTCGAAGGCGAGTTAAGTCAAAGACTTGCATGCCATGGTTATTAGCTTCAGAGACAATAAACGCATAATTATTATATACTTTAATGTCGCGCCAGATGCTGTTCACAGTATGTGTAGGAAGTTTGCCGATGTAAATTGGATTTACAGGATTACTAATATCGACAAAGGCTGTTCCGTTATCCAGGCCCATAAGTGCATATTCTTTTTGGTTCAAGGGATCTGTCCAACCCCAAGAATCATTACCATCATTTGCATTAAAATCGTTAAGATCTAGTTGGGCTAGTAAATCATAATCATTACAAGGATAAACACCTGCAAATCCGTCCTCACATGGTGTTTGCGCCATAACGACAGAACTAAAAAATGCAAAAAAAGCTATTGTAATTTTATATAGCATGCTGATTTTTAACCAAATTTAGTAAAACCGCGGTTTTAAATTTAATTTAATAGAGTTAATTTTCAGGAAATAAGCGACTTATCAATTTATAGCAACCCACTTATAATTATTACCTTTGCAGTAAAAATAAGCTGATGTTTGACGATTCTACTCAAAGTAAGACTAAATTATCTGAATTAGGAGAATTTGGATTGATAGATCATTTAACCCAAAACTTTAAAATAAAACACACCTCGAGCACCATAAAAAGTATTGGAGATGATGCTGCAGTCCTTAAGCATGATCATGAAATCGTGGTCACGACCGATTTTTTGGTCGAGGGTGTTCACTTTGATTTATCATACATGCCCTTAAAGCACTTGGGTTATAAGGCTGTTATGGTCAACTTATCAGATGTGTATGCAATGAATGCACGGGCAAAACAAATTACGGTTTCGATTGCTTGTTCTAACCGTTTTACGGTAGAGGCTTTAGAAGAACTATACGCTGGGATTAGAGCTGCATCAGAAGTTTATAATGTCGATGTGGTTGGTGGAGATACTACATCATCGGTACAAGGTTTGCAAATAAGCATTACCGCAATTGGAGAGGCAAAAAAAGAACAAATCACCTACAGAAATGGAGCTAAGCCTAACGACTTACTAGTTGTTTCGGGTGATTTAGGAGGCGCGTTTCTAGGGTTGAAAATTTTAGAACGCGAGAAAGAGGTGTTTAAAGTTAATCCTAATGCCCAGCCGGACTTAAGCGAATACAGTTATTTGGTGCAACGACAGTTGAAGCCCGAAGCTAGAAAAGATATTGTTGAATTACTAGCAGCTTTGGAGGTAACTCCAACGTCTATGATTGATATAAGCGATGGCTTGTCTTCGGAAATCATGCATTTATGCAAGCACTCTAAGATAGGTGCTAATTTATTTGAAGATAAGTTACCGCTTGATCCCAAAGTGATTTCTACTTGCGAAGAATTTGAATTAGACAGTACTACTGTTGTTTTAAATGGTGGTGAAGATTATGAACTATTGTTTACAATTAATCAATCTGATTTTGATAAGATAAAGGCCAACCCTAACTTAACGGTTATTGGTCATATGTGTGATGCCTCTGAAGGAATTCACTTAATCTCTCGAATGAACACCAAAATACCAATGAAAGCAAGAGGTTGGAGCGCTATTGAAGACGAAGGATAATCAACTTAAACAATAGCTACCATAACTAATAATTATGTTAATTTACTGGAATTAAATTCTCTAAAATGTATATTTGCTCATTAATTAGAATTAATCTAAAACTAAATGATTAAAGTAAGTGAATCAGCAAAACAAAAGCTTATTGGACTTATGGCTGAAGAAGGCTATAATACCGATGACCATTTTGTGAGAGTTGGTGTAAAAAGCGGCGGTTGTTCCGGTTTGTCTTACGATCTAAATTTTGACCAAAATCATCAAGATAACGATAAAATTTTTGAAGATAACGGCGTGAAAATTGTCGTAAGCAAAAGCAGCTTTTTATACCTAGTAGGTACCACCTTAGAATATTCTGGTGGTTTGAATGGAAAAGGGTTTGTGTTTAATAACCCTAACGCACAACGCACCTGCGGTTGTGGTGAAAGTTTCTCACTTTAAAAAAGTATCCCTATGGCTTATACAGAACATGAACTTGAACAAGAACTCAAAGATAAAGAGTACGAGTATGGTTTTTACACAGATATAGAATCTGACACTTTGCCTCCCGGGCTTAGTGAAGAAATTGTAATTGCTATTTCAAAGAAAAAAAATGAACCAGATTGGATGACGGAATGGCGTCTTGAAGCCTTTAGGTATTGGCAAACCATGGCCGAACCTAATTGGGCTAATGTCGGTTATGAAAAACCAGATTATCAAGCGATATCCTATTACTCAGCTCCAAATAAAAAACCGAAATACGAAAGTTTAGATGAAGTTGATCCAGAGTTATTAGATACATTTAATAAACTTGGAATTTCTATAGATGAACAAAAAAAACTAGCTGGTGTTGCCGTAGATATCGTAATGGATTCTGTGTCGGTTGCTACGACTTTCAAGAAAACATTAGCGGAGAAAGGCATTATTTTCTGTTCTATTTCAGAAGCTATTTCAGAACATCCAGAACTTGTTAAAAAATATATTGGTAGTGTAGTGCCTCCAAAAGATAATTTTTTTGCGGCCTTAAATTCAGCTGTATTTAGTGATGGCTCATTTTGCTATATTCCAAAAGGCGTGAGATGCCCGATGGAACTTTCTACCTATTTCCGAATTAATCAAGCAGGAACTGGTCAATTTGAGCGAACATTAGTAATCGCTGAAGACTCTAGTTATGTGAGTTACTTAGAAGGCTGTACAGCTCCAATGCGTGATGAAAATCAGTTACATGCCGCTGTAGTCGAATTGGTGGCTTTAGATAATGCAGAGATTAAGTACAGTACTGTTCAAAACTGGTTCCCAGGAAATAAAGAAGGCAAAGGAGGTGTGTTTAACTTTGTAACTAAACGTGGTCTTTGTGAAAAAAATGCAAAGATTAGCTGGACACAAGTCGAAACCGGATCGGCAGTGACTTGGAAATACCCAAGTTGCGTCTTAAAAGGCGATAATTCAGTCGGTGAATTTTACTCCATTGCGGTGACCAATAATTTTCAACAAGCCGATACAGGAACTAAAATGATACATTTAGGTAAAAACACTAAAAGTACCATTATTTCTAAAGGTATTTCGGCGGGTCAATCTCAAAATTCTTACCGTGGTTTAGTACAGGTAAATAAACGTGCTGAAAATGCCCGTAATTTCTCTCAATGTGACTCGTTACTTATGGGGAATAAGTGCGGTGCGCATACCTTTCCTTACATCGAAGCTAAAAACAAAACAGCTCAAATTGAGCATGAAGCCACTACGAGTAAGATTGGTGAAGACCAAATTTTTTATTGTAACCAACGTGGTATTGATACTGAAAAAGCCATTGCTTTAATCGTAAATGGTTTTAGTAAAGAAGTCTTAAATAAACTCCCGATGGAGTTTGCTGTAGAGGCTCAAAAATTACTCGAAATTTCATTAGAAGGTTCGGTAGGTTAAATTATAAGCATATGAAATCTATTGCAAGCATCATCATTTTATCTTTAGGCTTAATAGCTTGTCAATCTTCTTCAAAAGAAGAACAAACTGAAGCTAAACCAACAGTTGAAAAAACAAAGATTTACAAGGCTGAAGATTTAGTCAAAGGTGAATTTATTTATGTTGATTCGGTTGCCGTTCTTAAAGGAACCGATTTTATTTACGGTGTTGTTTTAGATGAAAAAGCTGAAGAACTCATCGAGAAAACCAACGAGCTTAAAACAGATCAGTATGACATGTTTCCTGTAATTGTAACAGGAAAATTAACTAAAAAAGAGAGTAAAGATACTTGGGAAGATTGGCTGGTTATTGATCAAATAGTCGAAGTAAAACCCCCAAGTAATAATCAAATACAACTACAAACGAAGTAAACATGCTAAAAGTAAAAAACTTACACGCCAACGTTGAAGGCCAAGAGATATTAAAAGGAATTAATTTAGAGATTAACCCAGGCGAAGTTCACGCTATTATGGGACCAAACGGTTCAGGGAAAAGTACCTTGGCTTCAGTTATTGCGGGAAACGAAGACTTTGAAGTTACTAAAGGTGATATTGTTTTTGAAAAATCAAATATTTCAGAATTATCTCCAGACGAGCGTGCACATAAAGGAATTTTCTTATCATTTCAATATCCTGTTGAAATTCCTGGCGTAAGCGTAACTAATTTCATTAAAACATCTATTAATCAAATTAGAAAGGCTCGCGGACAAGAAGATATGCCAGCTAACGAAATGCTTAAAAAAATTAGAGAAAAGTCTGCCTTACTTGAAATGGATCGTAAATTTTTATCACGCTCACTTAATGATGGCTTTTCTGGTGGAGAAAAGAAGCGTAACGAGATTTTTCAAATGGCTATGTTAGAGCCAAAATTAGCCATTCTTGACGAAACTGATTCAGGACTTGACATTGACGCACTTCGTATTGTCTCTGAAGGTGTGAACCGTTTAAAAACTGATAAAAATGCAACTTTAGTTATTACTCACTATCAGCGTTTACTGGATTATATTGTTCCAGATGTTGTACATGTTTTACTGGATGGTAAAATTGTAAAAACGGGAGATAAAGAACTTGCTAAAGAATTAGAAGAACGCGGTTACGATTGGCTCAAAGCCGAAGCTAAAGCTCACGCCTAAACCAAATTATTATGTCATTAAAAGATAAACTTATATCCTCATTTCTAGCTTTTGAAGAAAACATTGACTTAGAAAATGATATCCATACACAGCGTAATGAGGCGATAAAATTTTTTGAGTCGACAGGCTTTCCAACTAAAAAAGACGAAGCCTGGAAGTATACCTCTTTAAACAGCATTTTGAAAGAAGACTATAGCATTTTTCCTAAAAAGGAATCGGCTATAGATTATAAAGATGTCAAGCAGTATTTTATTCATGATATAGACACCTATACCATTGTGTTTGTAGATGGTATTTATACGGGTCATTTATCAAGTACAACCCATGATAAGTTTGATGCTTGTTTAATGTCTTCGGCCTTAAATAAAGCCAAGTATAAATCAATTATCGATCAATACTTCAATAAAGCAACTCCAGAAGAAAGTTTAATTGCTTTAAATACAGCATTTACCCGAGAAGGTGCCTATATTAGGGTTCCAAAAAATGTCGCAGCAGAAAAGCCTGTTCAAATCATTAACTTTTCTACAGGTTCAGAAAGTGCCTTAATGCTTCAACCAAGAAATTTAATTATTGCTGAAGATGGCTCACAATTGCAAGTTATAGAACGTCATCAAAGTTTAACTGAAAATGCGGTGTTAACCAATTCAGTTACCGAAGTATTCGTAGGTAAAAATGCACAAGTTGATTACTATAAAATTCAAAACGATAAAACTTCAGCGTCCTTAATCGATAATACGTATGTGAAGCAAGAACGTGATAGTGTTGCTTCTGTACATACCTTTTCCTTAGGAGGCAAGTTGACTCGTAACAACCTTAATTTTTATCAAACGAGTGAAAACATTAACTCAATTCTAAAAGGGGTCACTATTTTAGAAGGTAAGCAGCACGTAGATCACAATACATTAGTGCACCATCAACAGCCTAATTGCGAAAGTCACCAAGATTATAAAGGTGTTTTTTCAGATAAATCTATTGGGGTGTTTAACGGTAAAGTTTACGTTGATAAAATTGCTCAAAAAACAGACGCTTACCAGAGTAATAATAATATTTTAATTGACGATACCTCAACCTGTAACTCAAAACCGCAATTAGAAATTTTTGCCGATGATGTTAAATGTAGTCATGGCTGTACCATTGGACAACTTGATGGTGAAGCCTTATATTACCTAAGATCTAGAGGTATTCCTAAAAAAGAAGCACGCGCACTTTTAATGTTTGCCTTTGCAAACAATGTGCTTGACAGTGTTAAGATACCAGAAATTAAGAAAAGAATCACCAAACAAATTGCTTTAAAAATAGGAGTAGAATTAGGCTTCGATCTCTAAAAGCAACACTGTGTTTGGAAGTGAATTTTGAAAAAGAAAAACATGCAGACAACTTCTAAACCTATTCTTAATATAGAAGATATTAGAGCCGACTTTCCCATTCTCCAAAGAAAAGTGAATGGGAAGCCGCTCATTTATTTTGATAATGCGGCCACCTCACAAACACCACAGCAGGTTATAGATAGCATTGTAAACTATTACAGCCAAGAAAATGCTAACATACATCGAGGTGTACATACCTTATCTCAAATTGCTACCGATGCTTATGAGAAGGCACGTCAAACTATACAATCTCACTTTAATGCGGCGCATGCTCACGAAATTATTTTAACAGCAGGAACCACACACGGGATTAATTTAGTTGCTCATGGTTATGCTTCAAGTATTACTGAAGGTGATGAAATTTTAGTATCGGCCATGGAGCATCATTCCAATATTGTGCCTTGGCAAATGTTATGCGAAAAAACAGGTGCACAATTAAAGGTTATTCCGATGGGTGAAGATGGCATGCTTGAAATTGAAAAATTTGATGCCTTACTCAACCCTAACACTAAACTAGTATTTGTAAATCATGTTTCTAATGCATTAGGGAGTATTAATCCGATAAAATATATCATAGATCAAGCTCATAAATTTGGAGCCAAAGTTTTAGTAGATGGCGCTCAAGCAGCACCTCATATAAAAGCTGATGTGCAACAACTAGATGTGGACTATTATACGGTTTCTGCCCATAAAATATGTGGCCCAACAGGTGTTGGTGTTTTATATGGAAAGTCGGCATTGCTAGAAGAGTTACCACCTTATCAAGGTGGTGGTGAAATGATTAGTGAAGTAACTTTTGAAAAGACCACATACGCTGGGTTACCCCATAAATTTGAAGCAGGAACACCAAATATTGCGGGTGGTATTGCTTTTGGAGCAGCCCTAGATTATATGAATGCAATAGGCTTTGATAAGATTGCGGCTTACGAACATGACTTATTGGTCTATGCAACTCAAGAATTAGAGCAAATTGAAGGTCTTAAAATTTACGGTACGTCTCCTAATCAGAAAACTGCTGTAATTTCATTTAATATTGAAGGGATTCACCCTTACGATATGGGAACCTTGTTAGATAAAATGGGAATAGCCGTTCGAACGGGACATCACTGTGCTCAACCAATTATGACTTTTTACAAAATACCAGGAACCGTTAGAGCGTCGTTTGCGTTTTACAATACAAAAGCTGAAATTGATGCCTTGATAGAAGGTATTAAAAAGGCAAAATCCATGTTATTATGAAAAATCTTTGCGTAGCTTCATTGCTTATAGCTGTATTGATAGTCGGTTGTAAAGCACAACCAGTGAAAACTACTGGTTTAGAAAATGGATTTTACAGTATTACAAGCATTAACGGTCAAACCGTCACAACATACAATTTAACAGTTGAGATTAATGCCGATAAGGATATTATTTCTGGATTTTCGGGTTGTAATAACTACCGGTTTAATTACAAAGAATCTGTATCTAACCTAGATTTAGGCTTTGGCGTATCATCTAAAATGTATTGTGAAGATACACAGGCCATAGAAAATGCTTTTTTTGAAGCGACATCTCGTGTTACAGGATTTAAACAAACGAAACAAAGCTTAGAACTGATTAACAAAGAAGGCAGCGTTGAAATAAAAGCGGTCAAAAAAGATAAATAATGAATTCGATTGAAGAAAAGCAAGCTGAAATAGTAGAAGAGTTCAGTATGTTTGAAGACTGGATGCAGCGCTATGAATATATGATAGAGCTCGGCAAATCTCTACCCTTAATAGAAGAGCAGTACAAAACAGATGATAATATAATTAAAGGTTGCCAAAGCAGGGTTTGGGTGCATGCCGATAAAGTAGGCAATCATATAGAGTTCACTGCCGATAGTGACGCTGTGATTACCAAAGGAATTATTGCTATTTTAATACGTGTGTTTTCGGGGCAAACACCTGAAAATATTATGAAAGCTGATACTGAATTTATTGACGAAATTGGCTTAAAAGAACACTTATCACCCACACGAGCAAATGGCTTGGTGAGTATGATCAAGCAAATAAAAATGTATGCGATTGCATTAAACTCAGCTCAAAACAACTAGAACAATGGCCGAACAAACAATTGATACCGAAAAATTAGGAGAAGAAATAGTTAGGGTTTTAAAAACCATTTATGACCCTGAAATACCTGTCGATATTTATGAACTTGGACTTATATACGATGTCTTTGTAAATGAAGATTATGAGGTTAAAATTTTAATGACACTTACTTCACCAAATTGTCCAGTAGCTGAATCTTTACCACAAGAAGTAAACGAAAAAGTAAAATCATTAGACGAAGTAAAAGATTCTGAGGTCGAATTAACCTTTGACCCACCATGGTCACAAGATTTGATGAGTGAAGAAGCAAAATTAGAACTAGGAATGCTATAATTTATGGCCGAGGAGATTGTAAATAGAGTAGCCAAAAGTCCACTTATAACTCTAAACTTAGAAGACTTTTACCAAGATGGACCACGGTTTGAAGTTGATTTAAAAGATTGGTTAGTTGAAGGTTTTATTTTAAGAGAGAAAGAGTTTAGGAAGGCTTTAATAGAGTTTGATTGGTCAAGGTATAAAAACGCTTATGTAGCCTTACACTGCTCAAGTGATGCTATTGTGCCAACTTGGGCTTACATGTTAATGTCTACGCATTTACAACCATTAGCTAAAAAAGTAGTGTTTGGAAATTTAGAAACACTTGAGAGTATTTTATATGCCGAAGTGCTTAGCCAACTAGATATTTCAGCTTACCTTGATAAGCCTATTATTGTTAAGGGATGCAGTTACAAACCTGTACCTCAAAACGCCTATTTATTACTACAACAAAGGCTTCAACCCGTTGCAAAGAGTATCATGTACGGTGAAGCTTGTTCTGCTGTGCCCTTATTTAAACAAAAGAAAAAATAGACCAGGTTTTACTACATTTGCAGTCATAAACTATTCAATCTTAAAATTTATGAATGCAAAAATTACATTGTTAGGACTAATCGTGAGCATATTTAGCTTTTCAGCTTACTCACAATCGGTAAAAGATACCACATGGACGATGGGTGGTAATTTTTCGTTATTAATTAACCAATCGGCCTTTAATGATGAATGGCAAGGTGGTGGAACTTCTAATTACTCGGCTAACGTAATTGTGAACTATGACATTAGCTATAACAAGGATAAGTATACTTGGGATACTAAGTTTTTAGGTGATTTTGGGATCAATAAAACTAAGGATCAAGATTTTTACCGTAAAACCAGTGACCGTCTTGAACTTAACTCTGTTGTGGGTCGGCAAATAAACGAAAGTAAATGGTATGCCTCTGCACTTTTAAACTTTAGGACGCAGTTTGATAAAGGCTATACTTTTTCTGAAAATGATATCACAGGTGAAGAAATTAGAACCACTCAAACAGAATTTTTATCGCCTGCTTACACTCAGCTTGGTATAGGGATTTTATGGAAAAAAGATGAAAACTTAAAACTTAACCTTTCTCCATTAACAGGTAGAATTATTACAGCCAATAAAAAATTCACCACCACTCCTGGTTATGTTGATGGTGACTTTTTTGGTATCGATGAAGGCGATTGGATCAGGTCTGAATTTGGTAGTTCAATTAATGCTTACGCGAAGTTTAATTTAATGGATAATATTTCGGCTGAAAATATCTTAAATTTATATGCTAATTACCTTGAAGATTTTCAAAATGTAGATATAGATTATACCTTAAATATAGTGATGAGTATTAATAAATATATTTCTACAAACTTTACCTTTCAAGCCATTTACGACGACAATGCTATTAAAGGTTTCCAAATTAGAGAAGTTTTAGGAGTTGGCGTTAATTTTATACTATAAAAAAAAGCAGCTATTGAGCTGCTTTTAGTTCATATGAAGCCATTATTTATTTAATGGCTTTTGCTTTTTCAAGACTTGTAATAATAGAGGTCTTCATTTGGTTTGCGCGCTCATTTAACGTTTTTAAGCTGTTAAGCTTCATTTTGATACTGTCTAAATTTTCTGTCTGTAAGCCTTCGTTAATTTCAGCTCTTGAAAACTCGTTACTTAAATCTTTCATCCAAGACATCATTTCATCGTGCGCATTTTTAAGATCTTTAATGGTTTGTGTCCGTTGCAAACTGTCTTCAACTTTTAAGGTGTCTAAACGCTTAATGGATCGAGTTAAGTCTCCCATTTTAGGCATGACATCATCATGAACTTTGATGGTTTTAGCCATAAGTGATTTAAATTCTTTGGCTTCTGAGGGTTGTTCCTGTGCACAGCCAAGCAATAAAACGGTGATGCTAATGACACTAATTGTTTTAAATAATTTCATACTAATAATTTATAATTTCATATTGTTTTCCTGGTAAAGGTCTTACGATACCTTTTAGTTCCAAATTTAGTAAAAGTGGTGCTATTTTATAACTTGGTAACTCAGTAATTCTACAAATACTATCAAGTTCTAGTTTAGGTTTTGTTTTCAAGGCTTCCAAACATCGTTTTTCATCGCTTGTTAATTCTACAAATAATTGCGTTTGTTGTTGTTTTGGTTTTAAGTCCCAGTTAAGCATATAGACAATATCTGCAGGCTGTGTTAACATATGGGCTTCTTGTTTTTTAATAAGAGTGTTGCAGCCTTTGCTAAACTTATCACCAGGACGACCTGGAACTGCAAATACATCACGGTTGTATGAGTTTGCGATATCTGCGGTTACCAAAGAGCCGCCTTTTTCGGCGCTTTCAATTACGATAGTTGCTTCACTCATTCCGGCAATGATTCGGTTTCGACCAAGAAAGTTATTGCGGTCAAAGGCTTGATAGCTACAAAAATCGGTCATAAAGCCACCATTATTAAGAATCTGATTTTCGTATTTACTATGCGCCTTGGGGTAAAGTGTGTTGAAGCCATGAGCTAAAACAGCTATGGTTTGTAGGTTAAGATCTATACATTTTTTATGGGCACAGATGTCAGTCCCATAGGCAAAACCTGAAATTATAAGAGGATTTAGTGGCGCTAGCTTTTCTATGAGTCGTTCACAAAATTCTATACCGTTAGAGGTAACTTGCCGAGTGCCAACAATACTTATAATGTGTTTGTGATTGAGGTTAATATTACCTTTTTGAAATAAAACAATAGGTCCATCAATACAGTTTTTAAGATAAGATGGGTAATCCTTATCTTGGAAAGTAGTTACTTTAATCTCTTTGGCTTCGATAAATTTTACTTCCTCTTCAGCAAGATTCAAATAGCTAGGATCTCGAAATTGTTTTAGTTTATGATTTCCGAAACCGTTGACCTTAAGTAGTTCACTGTTTTTAGCTTCAAAAACCGCTTTTGCAGATCCAAATGCTTGAATAAGTTTTTTAGCAGTAGCGTCGCCAACGTTTGGTATTTGCTTAAGAGCAATAAGGTATTGTAGCTCCTCTAAATTCATAGGGCATTATCATAAACGGTTAGGCTTTAAGTGTATTTTCCTTAAGGACTTCATCAGACTCTTCCTGTTCAAACTCTTTTCCAAGATAGACAAGTTTATCATCATCCGACACTTCAACCGAAATGCTTTCAGAAGGGATAATGTCTAAATTACCTTCAGTGTCTTTTATAAATAGCGGTATAATATCAGCATCACTTTTACTAATTTCAATAAGACCATTATAGTGATCTTTTGAGTTTAAATTAATCTCATTAATTTTCGGGTATCTACGCGTTAAATTAACAAGCTTGATGTAATCATCGGTATGAGAAAATAACCCATCTTTTGGATTTTTTTCTGAGTTCTCCATTTCTTCAGAAGAAATGACCCTAAATGTTCCATGTTCTCCAAATGCTTTTGAAAAATTTTCAATCGCTTTTTTATTCACTGAAGTATTACCTGTAAGGGCCATTAAATAACCAACATCACTAAGTTCTATATTATCAATTAAGTCTTCGGAATAAATGTTAGAGTTTATGGCTTCTATCCCCATAGACTTAGCACTCTCGATATTACTTTTGTTATTATCTACAATAACCACATGGCGATTGTTGTCAATTAAATACTTAGCAATTAATCTGGAGAATGAAGACGATCCTACAATTAATATACCTTTGGAATCGGTAAGATAAACACCAACCAGTTTAGCAAATGGTCTTGCTGTAGTAGCATTTAATAGTACGGTACCAAGCACTACAGTGAACACTAATGGTGTTATAAGCTCCGCATTAGGAATATTTTGCCCCATTAACCTAAGACCAAATAAAGATGCAATACCAGCGGCTACAATACCTCTAGGGCCAACCCAACTCACAAATAGTTTTTCATTTGTTTTCAAAGGCGATCGCATACTACTTAAAAACACACCCATAGGTCGTACAACAAATACAACTACAACAAATAAGATTAATGTTTCCCAGTTGTAGACCAATAGTAAATCTTCATAATTAATATTGGCAGCGAGTAAAATAAATAATATCGAAATTAATAAGACGCTCAGCGACTCCTTAAAGTAGAGTAATTCTTTTAAATTAGGAAGATTAGTATTTCCCATAATAATACCCATGACCACTACTGCTAGTAAACCGCTTTCATGAGCGAAATGATCGGCTAATACAAACACACCTAACACTGTAGCTAAAGTAAATACGTTTAGTAAATAGTGTGGAATAATTTTTTTCTTGATCGCAAAAGCTAAAGCATGTGCGAAGGTAAACCCAAAGGTAAACCCAAAAAGTACAATTTTACCAAACTCTATTAAAGCTGTTTTAGTGTAAGCTTCCCCTTTACCAGCCATAATAAATTCAAACACCAATACCGAAATCAAAGCGCCTATAGGATCTATTAAAATACCTTCCCATTTTAAAATGGTAGAGACATCTTTTTTCAAGGGAATATTTCTTAAAATAGGCGAAATAACCGTTGGTCCAGTAACAATAATCAAAGCAGAGAATAGTAGTGAAATTTGCCAGCTTAAACCTAAAATAAAGTGGGCAGCAATGCCCGCTCCAATAAAAGTGATAGCTACAGCAACGGTAATAAGCTTTACAATTACTGGCCCGACATTTAAAATCTCGCCACGGCGTAAGGTTAAGCCACCTTCAAATAAAATAATACTTATGGCTAGAGATACAAAGTAAAAAAGACTTTCCCCAGGGAATAAACCAGAATTACCATTCCAAATAGGCTCTATGAGTTTAGTTCCGTCTTCTGTAAAGAGTGTTGCAATTGGACCAACCAGTAAACCAATGAGAATTAACGGTAAAATGGCGGGAATTTTAAATCGCCATGCAAACCATTGCGCTAAAATTCCTAAAATGATAATACCTGCTAATTCGACCATTGTTAAATTTTTGTTGTTAAAAATAGCATAATTCAAATTATCTGAAAGCTACAGTTAAGAGAGTTTTAGTATTTTGCAAATTAAACTTTTCACATGACCTTACACCCCATTGAAACTGGAAATTTTAAATTAGATGGTGGAGCCATGTTTGGTGTAGTACCAAAATCACTATGGCAACGTACTAATCCAGCCGATTCAAATAACATGATAGACATTGCTGCGACTAGCTTGCTAATTGAGCGTGGCAACCAACTTATTTTAATTGACACGGGCTTAGGCGATAAACAAAGCGATAAGTTTTTTAGCTATTACTTTAGATGGGGAGATCATAACCTAGAAAAATCCCTAAACGCAAAGGGTTTTTCTATGGATGATGTTACCGATGTTTTTATGACTCACCTGCATTTTGATCACTGTGGTGGAAGTGTAAAGTGGAATAACAACCGAACTGGTTATGAGCCTGCTTTTAAAAACGCTAAATTTTGGACCAACCAAGACCATTGGGATTGGGCAGTGAACCCTAACGACCGTGAAAAAGCCTCTTTCTTAAAAGAAAATCTTTTACCAATGCAAGAAGCTGGTCAACTCGAGTTTTTAGAGCGATCTAAACAGCGGCATTTTTATGAACAACTAGGCTTTGAAGTCTTATTTGTAGATGGGCATACCGATAAGCAAATGATTCCGATTATCGACTACAAAGATAAAAAACTAGTCTTCGCTGCCGACTTATTACCTACTGCAGGTCATGTACCGCTCCCATTTGTAATGGGCTATGATACACGACCATTACTAACCTTAAAAGAGAAAAAAGCCTTCTTACAAGAAGCCGTTTCTGAAAACTATTACCTATTTTTAGAGCATGATGCACATAATGAAATAATTACATTAAAAGATACCCAAAAAGGGGCGCGTCATGACAAAACCTATACATTTAAAGACCTATTTAATTAAAACAACATGAATTTAACTTCTATTAAAAAAGCCACAGGTTTTATTTTAGCTTCTGGTTTATTGGTTGGCTGTGCAAGCGGCCCAAAATTTGAAGCTTCAGCTTTAAATAATGAAAATACAACTTCAAAAAATGCAACACTCGAAGAGTCTCAACGCGAATCATGGTCTGCTTTAGACTTGGTCCAAGATACCATCCCTGGGATGAGTGTAAATCGTGCTTATCAAGAATTAATTAAAGATTTTAAAGGCGAAACGGTTACCGTTGCTGTAGTTGATAGTGGTATAGACATCGAACACGAAGACCTGAAAGACGTAGTTTGGGTTAATGAAGATGAAATCCCAGGTAATAATATCGACGACGATAAAAACGGCTACGTAGACGATGTTTATGGGTGGAATTTCTTAGGCGATATTGTCGAAGAAAACCTTGAAAAAACAAGAATTGTACGTGATTTAAAATCAAAGTATGAGGGGCAAAAAGCCGAAGATGTTTCTGCTGAAAACGAAGCCGAGTACGAAATGTACATGAAAGCTAAAGCTGAATATGATGAAGGTTATAATAAAGCTAAACAAAATTCAGAGTATTATAAAGGTCTTATAAGTCAAGTTGAAATGGCTCAACAAAACTTAACTGATTCTCTTCAAGGTAAAGCCTTAAGCATCGAAAATTTAAAAGCTTTAGAAACTTCTGATGCTGCTCTATCGCAACAAAAAATGTTTATGCTTAATATTATGAATAATGTTGGCGAAGATATTTCAGCAGCTCTAGAGCAACTTCAAGGTGGTGTAGACTACTTTCAAACGCAATTGGATTCCCACTATAATCTAGATTTAAACGCTAGAGCCGAAAAATTAGGTGATAATCCTGACGATTGGTCCACTAAATACTACGGTAATAATCAAGTAAGTGGTCCAGACCCTAAAAAAGCCGATGCTAGACACGGTACTCATGTTGCTGGAATTATTGCTGCAACCCGTGATAATGGCGTTGGAATGAATGGTGCTGCTTCAAACGTTAAAATTATGACGGTTAGAGCCGTCCCAGATGGCGACGAGTATGATAAAGATATTGCCTTAGCACTTCGCTATGCTGTTGATAATGGTGCAAAAGTGATTAACACTTCGTTTGGTAAATATTTTTCTCCTCACACGACCTGGGTGAACGAAGCTATTCAATATGCCGCTGAAAATGATGTGTTAATTGTAAATGCAGCAGGTAATGAAGGTATAGATCTTGATGAAAATCGGGTTTACCCAAATGATCAATGGCCTGAACAACCACAAGAAATTGCCAATAACTTTATTAATGTCGGGTCAATTACTCCAAGTTATAGCGATAAAATGGTATCTAGCTTCTCAAATTATGGGAAAGACAATGTCGATGTTTTTGCTCCAGGTTCAGCCATTTACTCTACTACTCCGTTAGATAAATACGCCTTTTTACAAGGAACTTCAATGGCGTCACCTAACGTTGCAGGTGTTGCGGCAATGATTAGATCTTTATATCCTAAACTAACTGCAGAACAGGTAAAAGAAGCTATTGTAAACAGTGGTTTAAGTTCAGAAATAACAGTAATTGTAGGCGGTAACCCAGAAGATAAGCGTTCGTTTAATACACTTTCAAAATCAGGAAAAATGGTTAACATGTATAACGCCTTAATTTACGCTTCAAAATTATAAGTTATGTGTAAACAGTTTTTAGTAATTAGTCTGTGTTTAGCAACTGTTTTCAGTTTTGCACAACGTAATAATTCAAGTTATTGGCAGCAAAGTGTAGATTACACGATGGCAATAGACTTTGATGTCAAAAATTATCAATATGATGGAGAACAGGAGTTAGTTTACACTAATCATTCGCCAGATACGTTAACGCAAGTTTTTTATCACCTATACTTTAATGCATTTCAACCTGGTAGCGAGATGGATGTTCGCTCAAGAACTATTAAAGATCCCGACAGCCGTGTTGGTAATCGTATTTCGAAATTAAACCAAGACGAAATAGGCTTTATGAAAGTTAATTCACTTTATCAAGATGGTGAAGAAGTGGCTTACAAGGTTGAAGGTACGGTTTTGGAAGTACAATTATCTAATCCTATTTTACCTGGAGAAAGCACTACATTTGATATGAATTTCAAAGGTCAAGTGCCGGTACAAATTAGACGGTCAGGGCGCAATAATGCCGAAGGCGTTGCACTTTCAATGACGCAATGGTACCCAAAATTAGCAGAGTATGATTTTGAAGGGTGGCATGCCGACCCTTACATTGCGCGTGAGTTTCATGGTGTTTGGGGGAACTTTGACGTAAAAATAGCCATAGATAAAGCGTATGTCTTAGGTGGTACAGGTTACTTACAAAACCCTAACGAGGTAGGTTATGGCTATGAAGATGAAGGCGTAAAAGTTAAACGCCGAGGAAAAAAGCTTACGTGGCATTTTGTAGCGCCTAACGTACACGATTTTACATGGGCAGCAGATCCTGACTACATTCACGATATTCGGGAGGCTAAAGATGGGACAACACTTCACTTCCTATATAAAGATAACGACAAGATTAAGGAAAACTGGAAAAACCTTCAGTCCAAAACAGAAGCTTTGTTGTCGTTTTTCAATCAAAAAATAGGCCCATATCCTTACGATCAGTATTCGGTTATTCAAGGTGGTGACGGCGGAATGGAATATGCCATGTGTACCTTAATTACAGGCGAACGTAGCTTTGGCAGTTTGGTCGGTGTGACGGCTCACGAAATGGCCCATGCTTGGTTTCAACACATCTTAGCCACAGATGAGGCTCAACATGAATGGATGGATGAAGGCTTTACCACCTACATTTCAACCTTAGCTGAAGAACTTGTAATGAATTCAGATAGTGAGAATCCATTTGATAGAACCTATAAAGGGTATGTAAGTTTAGCTAATTCAGGCGTTGAGCAACCACAATCAACTCATGCCGATAGATATACATACAACCAAGCTTATGGTATTTCAGCCTACTCTAAAGGCGCTGTGTTTTTAGCGCAATTAGGTTATATCATAGGTGAAGATAATCTGGCAAAAACCCTTCGTCGTTATTATAATGACTGGAAATTTAAACACCCAACGCCAAACGATTTTATTCGTGTCGCCGAAAAAGTAAGCGGTGCAGAATTAAGCTGGTACCTTAACGATTGGACCCGTACGACCAATAAAGTAGATTACGCTATTACATCAGTTCAAAATGATGTCACTCAGAAAACAATGATTATCAATTTAGAGCGTAAAGGTCTTATGCCAATGCCTGTTGAAGTTGAAGTAACTTACCAAGATGGCTCAACGCAACTCATTTACATTCCATTACGTATTATGAGATGGGAAAAACCTAATCAAGATGTAATTAAAGACGATTGGGCTTGGGCTTACCCTACCTACAAGCTCGAACTTCAAGTTGCAAATTACACCATAACAAAAATCGAAATTGACCCAAGCCAACGAATGGCTGATGTTGATCGCTCTAACAATGTTAAGGTTCTCAACGAATAAGAGGCAATTACATAATCAAAAATTAAAAAGCTCGACTTCGGTCGAGTTTTTTTATAATATTTGTAGACTTATTGGAGTTATAACATTATGATGTACCGTACATGTTTGTTTATATATTTACTTGTGGTTTGGAGCACTCAAGCTCAAGAATTTAATCAAAATTGGCAAGGCCACTTTTCGTATTTTAACGTCACAGGTTTAAGTAGCGGTCCCAATCAACTTTATGCTGCTGCCGAAAATGCTTATTTTATCCACGATCTTACTACTAGTCAAAACAGTACTGTTTCAAGTATTAATGGCTTATCGGGTGAGACTATATCGGCAATTTATCACTCCGATAACTTTCAACTTACTGTTTTAGGTTTTAATTCCGGTTTACTTCAAATTGTGATGGACAATAATCAAAATGTCTTCACAGTAGTAGATATCTTAAATAAAACCAGTATCTCTCCAAACCGCAAACGGATTAATCACTTTTTTGAGTTTGATGGCCAACTTTATATTTCAACCGATTTTGGCATTGCAGTTTACGATTTGCAAAACCTTGAATTTGGCGACTCCTTTTTTATAGGTGATAATGCGGGCTTACTTGAAATACAACAAATTCAAGTGTTTAATAATACAATATATGCAGCTACTTTAAATGGTGGTATTCGGATTGCTGATGTAGATAATCCAGATCTAGTCGATTTTAACGAGTGGCAATCTATTAATACCGGTAGTTGGAAAAAAATACAAGCGACCACCACACAGCTTTATGCCTTAAATTCCAACAACAGTCTTTTTGAAATTAATGGAACTAATTTCACACTAGTTGAAGCTTATAATACTAATCTTCGTGATTTTAGAATAGAAACAAATCAAATAAGTATTTGTTTTGCAGATCAAGTTGAGGTTTATGACCAAAACTTTAATTTACTTTATTTTGTGAGTAATTTACCTAACCTTGATTTAGACCTAAATACCGCCAAAACAATAGGCAATCAACTTTTTTTAGCAGACCGTAATTTAGGCGTACTAAAAATTTCAGCTCAAAATCAAATTGATTTTGCCAATATTACCCCGAATGGCCCCTTGTTAAACCGTGTGTTTAGTGTTGAAGTGCAACCTGGCCATGTTTGGTGTGTTTATGGCGAATACACCCAGTTTTTTAACCCATTTCCATTAACATCACGTGGCGCAAGTCATTTTAGAGATAACCAATGGAAAAATTTAAGCTTTGACGATTTAGACCAATCAAGAGAATTATCAGATGTAACTTTTGATCCGCAAAACCCTAACCGCGTCTTTATAAGTAGTTACTACGACGGTATACTTGAAATAGAAAATGATACACTAATTCAGCGATATGATGCCTCAAATTCTTCAATAGAAGGTGTCCCCTCATTTATTAATGATAATCGGATAGGTGCTTCAGCCTTTAATCAAGAAGGCGATTTGTTATTTACAAATTCTTTAGCTGAAGCTCCACTTAAAGAGCTTAACACCTCAGGAACAGTTAACAGTCTTGATACTTCAGATGGTTTTGTAACACCAACTAGCGAACCTAGTAGTAAACTGGTGGTTGATAATTTTGGGAATGCTTATTTTGCTACTTTACGGTCAGGGATTATTGCTTATGAAGCGAGTTCAGGTATTTCGAGCGCTATAACCAGCAACACCGATGGCGTTGATTTTCCAGATGCTTTTAGTGAAAACCCTTCCATTACAGCCTTAGAATTTGACCTTGACAATCGTTTGTGGATTGGAACAAGTGTAGGTTTGAGAGTGGCTTTTTCGCCGTCAGGTATTTTTGAGGAAAACCCATTTGTCTCGGTGTCGCCTATTATAATTGAAGATGTTGATGGTTTACCACAAGAGCTTTTATTTGAACAGTTTATAACCGATATCGCTAGTGATGGCGCTAATAATAAATGGATTGCCACAGCCGATTCTGGGGTTATTCAAGTCTCTTCTAATGGGCAAGACGTGCTCAATATTTTTACGGAAGATAACTCACCTTTACCGACCAATTCGGTGCGTAGCGTCGATGTCGATTTTGCTACAGGAACTGTTTATTTTGGAACGACACAAGGGCTAGTGTCTTATAATTCAAATATCACCGGGAGCAATACCGATTTAGAAAACGTGCGTGTTTTTCCTAACCCCGTAAGACCTAAATATACGGGAGTAGTTACTATAGATGGTTTAATTGATAGTGCTAATGTGAAGATTACCGATATTTCTGGTAATTTGGTGTACGAAGAGACGGTAAGTGGCGGTGCCATCCAATGGGATACAACCGCTTTTGGTCGCCATAAAGTGGCCTCAGGGGTTTATTTAGTCCTTATCACTAGTGCCGACCAACTCGAAACCAAGGTAGCCAAAATCATGATTATTCGCTAATGCAGCTCAAAACCACAGGCTTAGTATTATCAACCGTAAAGTATAGCGAGGCCGATTTAATCGTAAGTATATTCACTAAAGAGAAAGGCGCGATTAGTTTTTTTTTAAAAGGGATTCGCAAAGCCAAACGCGCCAAGTTGAAGCTATCTCAATTTCAACTTTTATCCTGTTTAGAACTCGATTTTACCTACCGTGATAACAAATCGATGCAATTTATTAAGGAAGCTAAAACCCATCTTTCATATCAAAACCTACAGCAGAATATCTACAAATCAACTATGTGTATGTTTTTAGCTGAAGTGTTGAAGTTAAGCATTCAAGAAGAAGAGCAAAATATAGCCTTATACCAGTTTTTAGAAACCAGTCTTCAAGACTTGGACCAAGCCACTACTTATGCCGATTTCCATTTGCAATTTTTGGTGCAGTTAACGCAATTTTTAGGCTTCTATCCCGAAACCAATGTTAATGGACACGCATACTTCAACTTATCTGAAGGTGAATTTCAAGCCGACGAACTTTCAAATTTTAGCATAGCCGGACCTAATGTTAAAATTTTAGAAGAATGCTTAGCTTCTTCAGATTTGTTCCAGCCGTTACATCTTCATCAAAAAAAGCGTCAAGAGTTTTTAGATATGCTCTTGTATTACTACGAGATTCACTTAGACGGATTTCGCATTCCTAAATCAAAAGAGATTCTAGAACAAGTCTTTGCTTAAGCCAAACTTACAAATAAACCATCTTCGGTTTTTTCAATCTTAATCAAGGCTTTTTTTCGTAAAGATTTAGTGGTTTTATCCCATTTTTTGTTACTTAAACCAGAAGCATCTTTAAGTTTGTTCAGGTCTTGTGGTGATTGCTTTTGAAGTAAAGACATCACTTCTTTTTCCTCGTCGTTAAGTTCTACTTTTTTCTGCTCAGGCTTCATTTGTGGAAAAAACAAGACTTCTTGTATTGAGGGATTGTTAGTGAGAAACATAATTAAACGATCGATGCCAATACCGAGTCCTGAGGTTGGCGGCATACCATATTCTAAAGCTCTTAAGAAATCTTCGTCTATAAATTCACTAGCTTCATCATCTCCTTTTTTCGCGAGTTTTAGTTGCTCTTCAAAGCGTTCGCGCTGGTCTATTGGGTCGTTCAATTCCGAATAAGCATTGGCAATTTCTTTACCGCAAACCATGAGCTCAAAACGTTCGGTTAACTCTGGATTGTCGCGGTGTTCTTTACACAGCGGACTCATTTCTTTAGGGTAGTCGGTGATAAAAGTAGGTTGTATAAAATTAGGCTCACATTTTTCACCAAAAATTTCATCAATCAACTTACCTTTTCCCATCGTATCATCAACTTCAATATCTAGATTTAAAGCGGCTTCACGAAGTTCGGCTTCGCTTTTTCCAGTGATGTCAAAACCGGTATATTCTTTAATCGCATCGGTCATGGTAATGCGTTTGTAAGGCGCTTTAAAGTCCACTTGATGTTCTTTAAACTGGGCTTCAGTTGTACCGTTAACCGCTAAGGCGCAATGCTCTAATAATTGTTCGGTAAAACTCATCATCCAGTTGTAATCTTTGTAGGATACATAAATTTCCATAGCCGTGAATTCTGGATTATGGGTGCGGTCCATGCCTTCATTTCTGAAGTTTTTAGAGAATTCGTAAACCCCATCAAAGCCACCAACAATAAGGCGTTTAAGGTATAACTCGTTGGCAATACGTAAATAAAGCGGAATGTCTAAGGCGTTGTGGTGTGTGATAAAAGGTCGTGCCGCGGCACCACCAGCAATCGACTGTAAAATAGGTGTTTCGACTTCCATATAGTCGCGTTCGTTAAAAAATGAACGCATGGCATTAAATAGTTTGGTACGCTTGATAAAAACCTCTTTAACTTTAGGATTTACCACTAGGTCGGCATAGCGTTGGCGGTAGCGTTGCTCTGGATCATGAAATCCATCATACTCGTTACCGTCTTTATCAACTTTAGGAAGTGGTAAAGGTTTTAAAGCTTTACTAAGTAAGCTAAAGGCTTTCACCATAATGGTTTTTTCGCCCACTTGTGTGGTGAATAATTCACCTTCAATCCCAATAAAGTCACCAATATCCAGTAATTTTTTGTACACATCGTTATACAAGGTTTTGTCTTCACCTGGGCAAATTTCGTCTCGATTAAAGTAAACTTGAATGCGACCTTCGCTGTCTTGTAGCTCTGCAAATGAGGCTTTTCCTTGAATACGACGTGACATGAGTCGGCCAGCGACAATTACAGATTCCCCTTCTTTAAAATGAGAGGTAATAGCTTTAGAGGTGTGCGATAATTTAAACTCTTCTGCAGGATAAGGATTAACTCCTAATTCGCGAAGTTTAGTTAGTTTATCACGTCTAATCTGTTCTTGTTCTGTTAATGGCATAACCTCAATTTTAAGCCGCAAAGATACGTAGATTTACATAAACCTCATAGAGGCCTTTAAAAATCTATAAAGCTTTCAATACATAAAATTAAGGTCATCTATTTTGCTGGGATAATATTGTATTTTTGCTAAAACTCTCGATATGCCAAAGGTGTTACATCTCGATAAAAACCATCCCTATTTAGTAGAAGGTCTCGCTGAACTTGGGTTTGAAAATGATAAAGATTATAGCAGTTCTAAAACCGACATTGAAGCTGTTATCCCTAACTATGAGGGCTTAATTATTCGGAGTCGTTTTCCCTTGGATGCTTCTTTTTTACAAAAAGCCACCCAACTTAAATTTATTGGCCGTGTTGGGGCAGGTTTAGAAAATATCGATCTTATGGCTGCAAAAGAATTGGGGATTACTTGCTTTAATGCGCCAGAGGGTAACCGCAATGCGGTCGGTGAGCATGCTTTGGGTTTACTGTTAAATTTATTTAATCGCATTCGTATCTCAGATCAGGAGGTGCGGCAAGGGATGTGGCAACGCGAAGCAAACCGTGGTCTTGAAATTGAAGGAAAAACCATTGGCCTGATCGGTTACGGCAATATGGGAAAAGCCTTTGCGAAAGTCCTTAGCGGTTTTGATTGTGAAGTGTTGTTTTATGATTTAAAAGAAAACATTGCAGATGAGAATGCCACACAAGTCGACCTCCAAACTTTACAAGACAAAGCTGATGTTTTGAGTTTGCATACACCATTAACTGAGCTGACCGAAAAGATGGTTAATGCTGAATTTATTTCGAGATTTAAAAAGAAGTTTTGGCTTATCAACACCGCCAGAGGGAAATCTGTTGTCACTAAAGATTTGGTTGAAGCTTTAAAATCAGGGAAGATTTTAGGCGCAGGTTTAGATGTGTTAGAATTCGAAAAATCGTCTTTTGAAAATTTCTTTACAGAACAGCAACTTCCAGAAGCGTTCAAGTACCTCACGCAATCCGATCAAGTAATTTTAACACCACACATTGCTGGTTGGACGCAAGAAAGCAAGTACAAACTCGCCCAAACTATTGTCGATAAAGTGGCCACTTTATATCTACCAAAGCATTAACTTTTGAAAAGAAGTTTGTGGCTTTAAAACTAAAATATTCGGTTACATTTGTAAAACTAATACCATAGCCCAATGAGTTTAAAGAAAGCTAGCATCATTATTGCCATTATATTATTAATAGACCAACTGTCTAAAATATACATTAAAACCAGTTTTAGGTTAGGCGAATCGGTTGAAGTTTTTTCTTGGTTTAAAATCTTATTCATCGAAAATGAAGGCATGGCTTGGGGCGCAAAAATACCTGGTAGCTATGGTAAAATTATATTAACCGTTTTTCGCTTATTTGCCATTGTTGGGATTGGCTATTGGTTGTTAGACACTATAAAAAAGCATAAACCCAAGGTTTTAGTTTGGGCCATAGCCTTAATTTTTGCAGGTGCCCTTGGTAATATTATAGACTCGGTGTTTTACGGGGTTATTTTTGATGGTAGCTATGGTCAAGTGGCCACCTTATTTGCTGAGCAGCCTTATGGTCAATGGCTGAAAGGCAACGTGGTCGATATGCTCTATTTTCCCTTATACGATGGCGTATTACCCGAATGGTTGCCGATTTGGGGCGGTGAGCGTTTTGTGTTTTTTGAGCCTGTATTTAATATTGCCGACACGGCCATTAGTACCGGCTTTGGGTTATTATTAGTCTTTAATAAAAAGGCCTTTCCTAAAGAAGAGAAGTAAGTTGCTTTAACTCAAATGCTTTGATAAAACATACTTTAAAAGGTGTTTACGCCGCGTATTAAATCACTACGTTTCAAATAGATACACACTTAAAAAAATTATACGTTAAGGGTTTTGTTATAAATTTTTTTATATATTTAACATATAATCAAACCTAACTAGTATGCAACTACCAACTACCAACTTTAATTTTAATTTTTTTTCTGCCTTTTCTTACATTTTCTCAAGATGATATTTGTGGTATAAGTATCGTGAATGTTCAAAGTCATTCAAGCTCAGATATTAATTGCAATGAGTTTTATCCTCCTAACCAATCATTCTTAACTGACACTAAACAACTCATTAAAAACTAAGCATCATGAAAACCATTATAAAACTATTAATTATTTGTATGCTTGGGCAAAGCTTGAGCAGCTTAGCCCAAACCACTGCGATTCCTGATGAAAATTTTGAACAAGCCCTGATTGATCTTAATATCGATTCAGATGGCATCATTAACGGGCAAGTTTTGACCGCTGATATTTCTGATATAGTTGAATTAAACTTCGAAAACGTTTCATTTAGTGGTACCATAACAGACCTTACAGGAATAGAGGGCTTTTCAGCACTTGAAATTTTAGATTTTCATTATTATGATGTTAATATAGATATATCTCAAAATAATATTTTTAGTTATAATACAAATCTAAGAGAGATTATTATGATGAACGAATGTGCAGATTGC
>CBFHKB010000006.1:0-41274 GCA_965656295.1 Psychroflexus sp. | reverse complement strand
CGTTTTGATGATACGCCAAATGCTATAACTGAATACGAGAAAACTGCTTTAAAAATTGGTCGAGAACTCCACTTTTTATTCGATTTAGTAAAACATCAAACTCACACTAATTAAACTCACCACAAATAATATACAGCTGATACTAAATAAAAGTGCTAATAAGAAGCATTTAATTAATGTTTTGAGAAAGCCTTGTTTGTAAAAATACTTTGAGGCAATGATGTGGTAAATTAAAAAAAGATAGATTGAAATTGAGTTAATGCCTGTCGACTCTGCATTAACCATAAAGTTGATGATAATTTCTAGGAGCAGCAACAGAAAAAACACACTTGTTTCATGAAAGTTGAAGATGAGATGATCAACATAAGTAAACTTACGCCTGACATAAAACAGCCAAGAAAAGAGAGTAAATATTGGGATAAAACCAAACAAGAAAAACGGCAGTTTAGGTAAAATATAAGTTATAAAATCACTCGGACTTTTTTCAAGTTTAAAGCTTCCATTAATTAATTTGACTTTGAGCTGATTGGTCATGGAATCTTTAAAGCCAAGTTGGGTTCTGATGCTATCATAATTTGATAAACCACTGTATTTGATATATTGACTTGTTTTTTGAAAATCGAATGTTTCAGACTTCTGTCTAGCTAATACTTTTGCTAAGGAATCATTTGGTTTCAGAAAGTATTCTTGGTTAGACTTGTTAACCTGTTGTTGGATTTCTTCTTTAGGAATTAACCACGTTAAAATCAAAAAGAAAATAATCGCAACGCTTATAAAAAATCGAAACGGGTTAACATATTTTATGCGTTTACCACGAATATAATCGAGCGTAATTTTTCCAGGGCGCGTAAAAATAGCGCCGATTGTTTTTCTTAAGCGTGAATCGTATGAGAAAATACCCGCAAAAAACTCTTTTATTAAATCATTTACGCTTATTTTTTTGTTGGAATTGCGCTGACCACAATAAAAGCAATACTGGTCTACTATATCAATGCTTCTTTCGCAGTTTAAGCAAACTTCAGAACGAAACCTGCGCTTAAAACGTTTTGGTTTACCAATTAATTTAGGCCACTTTAACATATGATAAATATACGGATGAAAATTAATTTAAGTAAATATTAATATATTTAATAGTTTTAATACAAAGTATAAATAAATAATTATGATGTCTTTAAGATAATAGTGATAGTAATACTATTTAATTTGCAAATTATAATATTATTAATGGACAACTTACTTTCAAATATAAAAATTAATGTGAGTGATTGCTTATATGTTAAAGATCCTGAAAGTTCTAAATTAGGCCAACGCATATTGACTAATAGCATTGAATTAATCGATCAACTAGGTTTTGAAGAGTTTAATTTTAAAAAACTAGGTTCAAAAATTAATTCTAACGAAAGCTCAATTTATCGTTATTTTGAGAATAAGTATAAGCTGCTTCAATACCTTTCAGCTTTACATTGGGGTATTCTAGAGTACCGTATAGTGATGGAAACAACAGCGATAGCTAAGGCCGATCAAAAACTATATCGTGCTGTAGAGATTATTACTACTAATTCTCCATCAATTTCGGCACAACCGCATATCAATTTGTTTGCATTGCGTAATATTGTAATAGCAGAATTTACGAAATCTTACCACCATAAGCAGGTAGATGAAGATAATAATCATGGTAATTTTAGTATTTATAAGCGTTTAGTTTTACGATTGGCTGAAATGATAAAGGCCGTAGATGAGGACTTTAAATTTCCAAAATCTTTAGCTTCAACTATTTTAGATGGCGCATTGCACCAATTTTTTATATCGGCTCATTTCCAGTCGATTAGTGATACAGCTTCCGATACAGAAGTTTATAATTTTTTTACACAAATGATCTCCCGACTTCTAAACATAACATCAAATGGCAACAACTAATATGACTCCATGGAAACGCCTGCTAAGCTTAATGAGGCTCGAGCGAAAAGATATTTATAAAATTTTATTGTATGCGGCATTAGCTGGTTTAGTTGGTCTATCACTTCCTTTAGGTATACAGGCTATTATTAACTTGGTTCAAGGAGGCCAATTTAATGCTTCAATTATTGTATTGATTAGTTTAGTATTGGTTGGTGTTATTTTTCAAGGTATTTTAAGGTATATGCAATTACGAATTGCTGAAGATTTACAGCAACGTATTTTTACCCGCTCCTCTTTTGAGTTCGTATACCGATTCCCTAAAATAAAGGCTAAGGCTTTTGAAGGGTATTATCCTCCAGAATTAGCTAACCGTTTTTTTGATACTATGATTGTGCAAAAAGGGGTGCCCAAAATGCTTATCGATTTTTCAGCTGCCTTACTTCAAATTATTTTTGGACTTATTTTACTTTCTTTTTATCACCCGTTTTTTATTTTATTTGGGGTATTACTTGTAATATTACTGTACGTGGTGTTTAAATTTAGTGTTCCTGAAGGTTTAGAAACCAGTTTAAAAGAGTCAAAATTTAAGTATAAAGTAGCCCACTGGATTGAAGAAATTGCGCGAAGTTATGAAAGCTTTAAAGTTTCAGATAGTGTTTCACTTTCCAGTAAAAAGAACGATAAATTAGCATTAGACTACTTGAATGCACGCGAAAATCACTTTTCAATTTTACGTCTTCAATTTTTTAAAATGATTGGCTTTAAGACCTTGGTTACAGGCGCACTTTTAATTATAGGGGGCTTGCTAGTAATTAACCAACAAATGAACATCGGTCAATTTGTTGCTGCTGAAATTGTCATTTTATTAATGATTACCTCAGTTGAAAAGCTAATTTTAGGCTTAGAAAATGTTTATGATGTACTCACCTCACTCGAGAAAATCGGTCAGATTACAGATTTACCTCTTGAAAGTATAGAGGGGCAAGAGCTTATAGATCAATCGACAGACTTACATCTTGAGCTTCATCAGGTGAGTTTAGTTTATGAAAAATCTAATAGAAAGGCTTTAGATCATATCAATTTTAAACTACAGCCTAAGCAACATACTTATCTAGAAGGTCCGAGCGGTTCTGGTAAAACCACATTTTTAAAAGTTTTAGCGGGATTAATTTTACCAACTGAAGGTCAATATTTTATTAACGATCATAATATACGAAACCTAAATTTAGAACATTACCGCTCTTTCATTGGACACTTACTTCCAAATAACTTGCCTTTTGAGGCGAGTATTAAAGATAATATAACCTTTAATAACCCTAGTATAACAAAGGAGTATTTAGATGAAGTCCTAGAGAAATTGTTTCTAAAAGAATTTATCAAATCTCAACCTTATGGTTTAGAAACCATTATATCTACAGATGGACAGCAATTATCTTACACGGTATCGACCAAAATTATGTTGGCTAGAGCCATTCTTTCTAGGCCAAAACTATTAGTTTTAAAAGATCCATTAAATGAGTTCGAAGAACAAGAATCCAAACAAATTTTAGACTATTTATTTGCCCAACATCAACCTTGGACTATTGTTGTGGTAAGTCGTAAGTCTATTTGGAAATCGTATTGTAAACGTAGTATGAATCTAATAAATGGCCAAATAGTCGGATAACTATGCTTAATATTTCAAAACATAAACTCAATAAATCTACCGAATTAGAAGAGTCTGATTCGATGAGCTTTGTAAAACAACGCTTACGTTTTATAACCTTTAATAAAATCATGGCAGTGATTGGTGTTGTTTTTTTAATCGTGATGTTTTTGCCATGGACACAAAACGTTAGAGGTGAAGGCTTTGTAACCACCCTAAATCCGGAAAATAGGCCACAATCTGTACAATCAGCCATAGCGGGTCGTGTAGAGAAATGGTATATTCAAGAGGGGCAAGAGGTCGAAAAAGGCGATACCATCGTGTTTATATCTGAAGTCAAAAGCGAGTATTTCGATCCACGTTTACTAGAACGAACCTCTGCTCAAATAAAATCAAAATCCTTCTCACAATCTTCATATACCTCAAAAGTAACCGCTTTAAATCAGCAAATTGTTGCTTTAAAAGAAGAGCGAACCTTAAAACTAGAGCAAGCTCAAAATAAACTTTTGCAAGCTAGATTACAGCAAAAAAGCGACAGTATAGATTTTGAAGCTGCTAAAACTCAACTAAGCATTGCAGAACGTCAATTTAACCGAACTTCACAACTTGAAAGTGAAGGCTTAAAAGCGCTCACTGATGTTGAGGTTAAAAAACTGAAATTACAAGAGAGTCAAGCCAAACTCATATCCCAAGAAAACAAACTTTTAGCCAGTAAAAACAAAGTGATTAACGCTCAAATTGAAATTTCAAGTATCAAGGCTAGTTATCAAGATAAAATTTCGAAAGCTGAAAGTGAAAAGTTTACAGCCCTTTCTGCCCAATATGATACCGAAGCACAAGTTTCTAAGTTAGAAAATCAACTTTCCAATTACCAGTTAAGAACGGGTATGCGTTACATCACAGCACCCCAAAATGGTTTTATTAACCGTGCCATCCAAAAAGGGATCGGTGAAACTTTTAAAGCTGGTGCCGAAATTGTAAGTATCATGCCAACTGAAATAGATTTAGCTGTTGAAACTTACGTAAAGCCCATAGATTTACCATTAATTCACCCAGGTGAAGATGTTAGGATTATTTTTGACGGTTGGCCTGCTATATTCTTTTCAGGTTGGCCTAACTTGTCTTACGGGACTTATGGAGGTACCGTTGTAGCGGTTGAGCGAAATATTAGCTCTAATGGTAAGTATCGTGTATTAATTAAACCAAGTGAAAGCGAACAAGACTGGCCCAATGCCGTCAGAGCGGGTTCAGGCGCTAAAACATTAGCTTTACTTAAAGACGTTCCCATTTGGTACGAAATGTGGCGACAAATTAATGGCTTTCCACCAGATTATTATGGACCATCAGATGCAAATAAAGATCCAAATAAAAACCAAAATCAAAAAAAGTAATGCCTAGAATTAAGCTTATTTTATTTTTGATTTGTGTCAATATATCCTTAGCACAAACTCCAGAAACACTTAGTTTAAACGAATACTTGGGTTTTGTAAAGCAGTATCATCCTATTGCTAAATTAGCTAATCTTAATTTGACTGCGGCTCAAGCTAAGTTGCTTAAGTCTCGTGGTGCGTTTGACCCTAAAGTTGAGATTGATTGGAATACTAAAAATTTTGATTCTAAAGATTACTACGATATCTTAAACTCAACCTTTAAAATTCCGACCTGGTTTGGTGTCGAGCTTAAGGCTGGTTTTGAGCAAAATGATGGTGAATTTTTAAACCCTCAAAATTTTGTTCCTGATGATGGTCTTTATGCAGCGGGGATTAGTGTTCCTATAGGTCAAGGCTTGTTTATTAATAAACGTATGGCCGAACTTAAGCAAGCTAAAATTTTGCAGAATTTAACCCAAGCTGAAATTGAATTACAAGTTAACCAATTGCTTTACGACGCCGTTAACACTTATTTTAACTGGTATTTAGCTTATCAAGAAGTTGAAGTTTTTCAAAACTTTAAAGCGAATGCTGAAGTTCGATTTGAAGGTATAAAGTCAAGTGCTTTAGCAGGAGACATCCCAACCATAGACACACTAGAGGCTAAAATCACGGTACAAAATAGAATGGTAAGCTTAGAGCAAGCGCGCTTAGACTATACCAAAGCAAGCCTTGAATTAGCTAATTTTTTATGGTTTGAGGATAACCTCCCTTTAGAATTAGCACCAAACGTACAACCACAAGACTTAGATAATTTTGTATTAGACGATGTCTTAGGAACTAACTTGCTTCAACTTGAAGCCTTTGAAATTGAAAATCATCCTAAATTACAAGCCCTCAATTTCAAAATTGACCAATTAGAGGTAGATCGCCGATTAAAAGCTGAAATGCTCAAGCCCCAATTAGATGTTAACTATAATTTTATCACAGAACGTGTTAATGATCTACAAGGCTTTAACACAAGTGATTATAAAGCAGGTATTTATTTTAAGTTACCCTTATTTTTAAGAAAAGAGCGTGGCGATTTACGTCTAGCTAAAACTAAACTTAACCAAGCTGAACTCGATTTAAATTTTGAGCGTTTACAGCTTAAAAACAAAATTGATGCGACCCAACAGGCTATCCAGTCTTATAACACACAGTTAAATACCTATGGTGATATTGTTATAAATTATGAACGTTTGCTTCAGGCCGAAGAGCGTAAATTTAGTTTTGGTGAAAGCTCTGTGTTTTTAATTAATTCAAGGGAAAATAAATTGATAGATTCTAAACTCAAACAAATTTCAGCTGTTGGAAAATTGCTCAAGGCCAAATCTAAACTCTTTAACGTCTTGGTTAACGAGGTGAATTTAGACTAATATTTAATCAAGATTCACTAATATAACACTTAGGTAAAGCTAATTATAATTCTGCGCTTCTGAGAGTTATTGTACATTTTAAAGATAGCCCAAATTATAAGCGTAGAAAAAAAGCAAGATTTGCAATTCCAATAATAGTGCCCAGAACAGATTCGCTAGTATTCACAATATAATTCTTAGTAAAATAAACAGAATAGAATCTCAAAATTCTTTTATAATAGAATTAGCATTTTTCAAATGTTTAGTAGTTTTAATTAGTTCTCTGGCTGTTCAGTTGCTTAAGGATCTATATAGTTAACCCATTGCCGTATTAATCATTCAGTTTTAACACGGCCATGAAAGCTTCTTGAGGTATTTCAACATTACCTACAGCACGCATACGTTTTTTCCCTTTTTTCTGCTTTTCTAATAACTTTCGTTTTCTAGAAATGTCACCGCCATAACACTTAGCTGTAACATCTTTACGAAGCGCTTTTACGGTTTCACGAGAAATAATTTTAGCACCAATTGCAGCTTGAATAGGAATGTCAAATTGCTGTCTTGGGATCAGCTCTTTTAGCTTAACACACATTTTTTTACCAATATCATAAGCGTTATCGGTGTGAAGTAAAGCCGATAAAGCATCAACTTTATTTCCATTTAATAAGACATCTACCTTAACCAATTTAGATGTTCGCATTCCAATTGGCGAATAATCAAATGAGGCATAACCTTTTGAGACGGTTTTTAAACGGTCATAAAAATCGAACACAATTTCAGCTAAAGGCATATCAAAAGATAGTTCTACCCGATCTTCAGTAAGGTAAGTTTGATTGGTGATTTCTCCTCGCTTTTCGATACAAAGCGACATTACCGAACCTACAAAGTCTGATTTTGTGATTATGCTAGCTTTAATGTACGGTTCTTCAACACGATTTAAGGTCGAAGGCTCTGGTAAATCAGATGGATTACTAACGCTAATTGGGGTATCGGGTTCTTTATTACTATAAGCTAAATAAGATACGTTTGGCACTGTAGTAATGACCGTCATATCAAATTCGCGTTCTAAACGCTCTTGTATAATTTCAAGATGCAGCATACCTAAAAACCCGCATCTAAAACCGAAGCCTAGTGCGGCTGAACTTTCTGGCTGAAACACGAGTGATGCATCATTTAATTGTAGCTTTTCCATAGCAGCTCTTAACTCTTCGTAATCCTCGGTGTCTACCGGGTAAATTCCAGCAAATACCATAGGTTTGACATCTTCGAAACCAGCTACAGCCTTCGTGGTTGGGTGTTCAGAGTCTGTTATGGTGTCACCAACTTTAACTTCTCTTGCATCTTTTATGCCTGTGATTACATAACCTACATCACCAGCTTTAATTTCTTTTTGAGGAAATTGTACTAATTTTAAAGTCCCAATTTCATCGGCTCCATAAGATTTATTAGTTGCAACAAATTTTATTTTCTGTCCTTTTTTAATGCTACCATCAAAAACTCTAAAGTAGGTTTCAACGCCTCTAAACGGATTGTAAACCGAGTCAAAAATCAAGGCTCTAAGGGGTTCGTCTGGATCGCCTTTTGGTGATGGTATACGATCTATAATGGCATCTAAAATAGCATCAATCCCTAAGCCTGTTTTAGCCGAAGCAGGTATCACATCTTCACGATCGCAGCCTAATAAATCTACAATATCATCTGTAACTTCTTCAGGATTTGCACTTGGTAAATCTACTTTGTTTAAAACTGGTATAATTTCTAAATCATTCTCTAAAGCCAAATATAGATTAGAGATGGTTTGAGCTTGGATACTTTGGGCAGCATCGACTACTAAAAGTGCACCTTCACAGGCTGCAATAGAACGTGATACTTCGTAGGAAAAGTCAACATGTCCAGGGGTGTCAATTAAATTAAATGTAAATTGCTCATTATCGCGTTTATGATACATTTGTATAGCGTGACTCTTTATTGTTATACCGCGTTCACGTTCAAGATCCATATTGTCTAACAATTGCTCTTGTTTTTCACGCTTTGTCACCGTTTCGGTTGCGTCTAATAGACGATCAGCCAAGGTACTTTTACCATGATCTATGTGAGCTATAATACAAAAATTACGAATGTGTTTCATAAAACGGTGACTAATAAATAATTTAATTGAGCAAATATAAGGATTTAACTCGCTTAACCTTAGTTAAAATTAAGGCTTAGCAATTTTTTGTTAGTATCAACTTTTTGCATAAAGAGTGCTTATAGATTAAATAATCAACTTAAATAAAAAATTAGTCAATCTTGCATTATTTTTGCTCTATATGATTACACCTAATCACTATTTCAATGGGCGCGAATTAGTTTTTGTAACTCAACATCAAAAACATCACGCTGTGTTTCCTATTCTAAGCACTTCTTTAAGTTGTCAGTTACGTCTTTGTGATCAACTAAACACCGATCAGTTTGGTAGCTTTTCGGGAGAAGTAAAACGCTTAGACACCGCTTTTCAAACAGCTCTTTCTAAATGTGACACTGCTCAACACGAGTTTGGTTATGATTTGATTTTAGCAAGTGAAGGTTCTTTTGGATCACATCCTAGCATTCCTTTTTTGCCGTCAAATCAAGAGTTACTTGTATTAAAAGACTACAAATATAACTTTACAGCTAGTGCTATTTTCACGAGCTTAGAGACTAACTTTTCAGCTGAAACTATTAGTTCACTAAATGGTTTAGAGGCGTTTGCTCAAAAAGTTAATTTCCCTTCGCATGCCTTAATTTTAAAAGACCACCAAACTCAGTTTTCAGAAGTGCACAAAGGTTTAACCCATAAAGAGACCTTACAGCACACTTTTAAAGCACTGCTTTCTAAGTATGGGCAGGCTTATGTAGAAACAGATATGCGCGCTTGCTACAATCCTACCCGGCAAAATGTTATTGCTCGTACAACTCAAAAATTAGTGAAGCAGTTATATTCAATTTGTCCAAAATGCTGTTTACCAGGTTTTCGAGTAACGTCTGTTCAAAAAGGCTTAAAATGTTCAGCTTGTCGGTTTCCAACAAATTCAATTTTATATCAAGAATGCTGTTGTCAAAACTGTAATTTTGTCAAGCGGAATTATTATCCTGACGATCGCTTATTATCAGATCCCGCTTATTGTAATTTTTGTAACCCTTAATTGATGAACACACAACTAACCACCGATGTAGATTACTGCGCAAAATTGCTTAAAAATGGCCAGAACATAGCTATTCCTACCGAAACAGTTTACGGTTTAGCAGCTATTATAACCAACGAAAAAGCACTGAAGCATATTTTCACTTTAAAGCAACGTCCTCAAAATAATCCCTTAATTGTACACATCCATGAGTTAGCTCAATTAGAGACATTAGTGACTCATATTCCAGAACAAGCCATACGCTTGGCCAAGGCTTTTTGGCCAGGACCGTTAAGTATGGTGTTTCCTAAATCTAAGTTGGTTAATCAGGTAATTAGTGCTGGCTTAGAAACTGTGGCGGTTAGAATGCCCAATCACCCTCTAACTTTAGCGCTTATAAAGGCAGCAGGCACGCCAATTGCAGCGCCAAGTGCGAATCCTTTTACACGAATTAGCCCTACGCAGGCCCAACATGTTTTAACTTATTTTGACCAACAAATTCCCGCTATTTTAGATGGTGGTTCTTGTCAAGTCGGGTTAGAGTCTACCATTGTTGGTTTTGATCAAGAACAGCCTATTATTTATAGAAAAGGTGGTGTTTCTCAAGAAGCAATAGAAGCTATTATTGGCCAAGTACAAGTCGCAAAATCAGACTCAGCGATTAAGTCGCCCGGCATGCACCTAAAACACTATTCCCCAACTACACGGTTAATTTTAACTGAAGATATTTCAGCTGAAATAGAAGAGCAAAGATCCCATTATCAACATATCGGCGTTATAAGCTTTTCCAGTTTTAATCACGATAAAGCAGAAGTGATTAAAGTATTATCTCAAACAGCAAGTCTAGCTGAAGCTGCCCAACAACTTTACCAAACACTACATGACCTTGATCAACTTCAGTTAGATGTAATTATCACCAAAGCCTTACCCAGCCATGGGCTAGGCGCTAGTATTAACGATAGGCTACAACGGGCTAAATTTCAATAAAGCTATGAACAAAACACTTATTAAAAATGGCACCTTAGTTAATGAAGGGCAACAATACCAAGCAGATATCCTTATCGATGGTCAATATATTGAAAAAATAGATCGAGATATATCTTATGCCAATGCTAATGTAATTGATGCCAAAGAATTGCACGTATTGCCCGGTATGATAGATGATCAAGTTCACTTTCGTGAGCCTGGTTTTACACACAAAGCCGATATTAGGACAGAATCTATGGCCGCTGTAGCTGGTGGGATTACCAGTTTTATGGATATGCCTAATACCTACCCTAATACTTTAACTCAAGACTTATTAGAACAAAAATATCAAATCGCAGAGCATTCATCGTTAGCTAATTATTCTTTCTTTATGGGAATTAGTCAATCTAACCTAGAAGAGGCTTTAAAAACAGACTTAGAAAATGTGTGTGGACTCACCGATGACGGCTTGTATTTTGATAATGACCAAGGTATCATGGCTAACCACCCAGAGTTTCTTGAAAAATTATTTAAACGTTCGCCACATATTATAACCTTACACAGCGAAAGCGATGCCATTATTGCTAAGAATACAGAGCAATTTATAGATAAATATGGTCTAGATATTCCACCAAGTGCTCATGCAGAAATAAGAAGTGAGGCGGCATGCTTAGCAACCACAGCACAGATTTTAGAGTTAGCTAAAAAACATCAGAATAGATTACATATTTACCATATTTCAACTGCTAGGGAAGCCTTGCTGTTAGATCCAGGTACAGATGTAAAATCTAAACGAATTACAGGGGAAGCTTGTATTCATCATTTATGGTTTTCGGCGGATGATTATGAGCGTTTAGGTTTTAAAATTAAATGGAATCCTTCAGTAAAATCTGAACTTAACCGGCAGGCTTTACTCCGAGCAGTTAATGACAATTACATCGATATTTTTGCAACCGACCATGCACCACATACACTAGCTGAAAAACAAGGTAATTATTTTGAAAGTATGTCGGGCGGGCCTTTAGTTCAACATGCCTTAGTGACTTTGTTAGAATTTTACCACCAAGGGGTATTTAGTCTTGAGACTATTGTTCAAAAAAGCGCCCATAAAGTGGCAGACTTATATCGTTTAAGAAATAGAGGCTATCTAAAAGAAGGTTATAATGCCGACTTGTGTTTAGTAAACTTAAACAAACCTTGGAAGGTTACTGATGCTAATAGTCTTTACAAGTGCGGTTGGACACCATTCGTAAATACAACATTTAAAAGCCAAATTGAAACAACGATTGTTAATGGTACGATTGTTTATAATAATGGCCATTTTAATACCTCAACGAAAGGTGATCGGTTAATGTTTGATAAAGATCGATTTTAACTACCTATTGTAAGATTTCAAAATCCTGACTACTGTTTAAGCTTGCTTTGCGTACATTAAGAACACTATTGTCTGGGTTAACTAAAAAAGCAACAACATCTACATGATCTATGTTAGATATAGCAGCTGGTGTAGGTATGTTAAACGTTGTTGTGTGAATAGTTCCAGTAGTTGTATTTTCTTTAGCAATGGGTTGACCTAATATAGGTGTAATGCTTTTTCTTAAGGTGTAATTATGCGTGTAGTTTGCAATAGGGTTAGCATTATTATAATAGGCTGTATAATTTACTTGTGGGTATACCAATTCATTTTCAACAAGATACACTACTAATCGGAGGTTTTGAAAATCTTTGCTATATTGAGATTTAACATCTAGATTAATTTGGCCATTGTCAACACTTGAATTAATAGCAAGTCCAGTTTTAGGATTAGCGCCTTGTGTAAAGCCAATAACCTGTGCAATATTGTCTGGTTCTGGAAACTGCCATTGGTGAATACGGTTTACAAATCCTTTAGGGTAACCAGGGGTGTTAATCATGGCTTCTAGTTCGTCTGCATCAGTATAAATAAAAGGATCTTCTGTACCTGCAGGTGCTCTATGTATAGCCACAAAGACAACGTCATCAGTTTGTTCGGCGACCATATCTATTGCATGCGAAACTCGAGGACACCAACCACACCAAGTTCCGGTGTAATCTTCAACGAGCGCGCGTTTTTTGAAGTTAATTTCTGAACCATCGGTTACTTCAATTTCAACACTAGTTGATAAATTAATGTATTGAGCAGTAATTTCGTTAATACCTATTTCATTAAGTTCAATAGTTGGTTCTTCTATTATGTTTCCATTTAATCGAATGACTGCATTTTCTGTAATGTCTTCTCCTGAATTTGTGGTTATAGTCAAGCTAATTTGATTATTGACAATAACAGAGTTTTGACTAGGAGTAATCAAAATACTAGATACACCTTCATTAATAATGTAAGTTTCTTCACATCCAAACTGTAAAAAAGTGGCAAGACTAATAAATAGTGTAACTAGTATTTTTTTCATTGGTTTTACTGTTTTATAATTTTAATGATATCAGATTGTTGTTTAGTATTTACTAGCTTAATAAAGTAGAGCCCAGTTTTAAGAAAACTTAAATCTAAGCTTTTTGTGCTTTTGGCTAGCTGCTGATCTAGTATTAATTGACCGATATTGTTGTAAATAATTATTTGAGAGTTATCGATTAAATTTAGTTTTAAATCTGATTTAATCGATGTGTTGAGCACTTGTTTAGCCGCTGAAAAATCCCTATTATTCAAACCTTGTGGGCTATAGTTGTACGTGATATTAATTTCTTCACCTGAAGGGTTCCCTAGGTCATCTAAAGTATAAAACTTTAGCCCATAAGAAATTGGATAATCATCTGAGTCGTTAGTATCAAGATTAACGAAGTAATCGGAAGGACCGTTATTTTGGTTAGGTCCTAAATTTATAGGGGCATTAGGGTAAGTAGACCCTACACTAACAGAGTAAAAACAAATGGGCTGAACGCATAATTGTGCGCTTTGCCCATTTGTGTTGGATAAACTGGTCACCTCAACAAGAACGTTTATACTTTCGGTTGAAGAGCTATTGGCAATTACAAATTTAAATTTGCCTTCTTCAAGATCATTTGTATCGTAGTTAAACACATCACCGTTATTAACTTGATCGCCTGTTAACGTTGTAAGATCAAGTTGTCCAACAGCATTAAAGGTAATAAGGGATGCGATTAAAACGATGCTATACTTTAATTTCATAACTATTTTATAATTAATTTCTGGGTTATTGTTTGTTTTTCAGATGTAATTTCTGCAAGATAAACACCAGCACTTAAAAACGAAACATTTAACTCAGAAGATGTAGTTAATTTCTCATAGTTAGCCACTTGTTTTCCTTGAAGGTTGAAAATTTTAAGTGAAAAATCACTTGCAGATTCAAACTTAAGGATGTCCTGAGTTGGGTTAGGATATAATTTAAAGCGAGCTAGATTGTTTTGCGAAGTTGATAAAGATTGTTGTGTTGTAACTACATTATTTAGACTAAGACTTTCACCAAAGTTATCTACCTCTTGTAGAAATATACTGTTACCATTATCTACAACTTCTATTCCGTGCAGTGTACTTCCAAGACTCATCCCGTCACCATAAGAGTCATAAAGCTCTATAGTAAAGCAATCATCTTGTGATAAAGTTACGTTATGGACTATCGTTGTATTAGCGTCAGGACCGCCAGCACCAAACTGGTCATCTGTTCCAGCTTGATAAGGGCCACCGCTAGCCACTAGATTTGATGCACTATCAAAAATAGACCAGGATGTTTCTGAAGGATAATTATCAGTATATACCTTAACCTCAACATTAGTGCCGGTGTAAGCAGCTGCGTTTAAACTTAAATTACTGCTAGCTGTATTTTGGTCAAAGACGCCTGCGCTATTTACCTCAGTTACATTAATACTATAATTGTTACTAGAGTCTAGATTAGAAGATATAGAAAAACTTTGATTTCCAAATTGACTGATACTTGTAGTTATTATTTCAGAAGTAGTTTGCGTTCCGTCTGTGATCTCAACGGTCATGGTATTTATAGGGTTTGAGCCATAGTTGGTAACCTCGAAATCTACATCACCTGTCGTGTTGTCCTCACAAATTGATATGTCGCTTGTAGCAACATTTAAGTGATTGTTAACGCCAGTTAAAGTGCCACTACAATTAGTGTTGATGCTATTTTTAATACCTGTATTAGGTAATTGCCCCATCTCAAAAACCAAACCATCAGGACAAATGCGATATACTGTTGGGAAATATGAGATTTGATAGCTACTGGCAATAGCTGCATTATCTATAATTGGAAACGAGGTTGTTTCAACCCAATTTCCTACGGTGTTACCTGTTCCATTAAGTTCTGCTAGTCCAGTAGTGGCATCGCCCTCAACGTATAGGATCACAACTTCATCAGATCCATCAGGTCCATAGGCATTATAAATGTCTTCTAAGGCACCAGATTGCTTATAGTTCCAACAAGGCCCACACCAGGTTGCTGAAATATTTAAAATAACTGTTTTACCTTCATTAAGGTAATTCGAAAGAGTGTGTTGGTTTCCATTAATGTCTACAGCTGTAAAGTCAGGAGCAATAGAACCATCTGCAATTTGCCCAAAACTAAAAACACTAACAAATAACGAAACTAAAAGTAATTTTGTTTTCATATCATATGATTTTTTAAAAAAACTAAATTAACATTATTATTTATATGATTAACGAATAATTAATATAATTTTTTAGTTTTGCTTACTAATTGTTAAAAATAGAGTCAAATGAAATATGTTTTTTTGTTTTTGTTAGTCACAAGTTTTTCGATTGCTCAAAACAAACTACCTAATGTTCAGGTGAAAGATTTAAGCAATAGACCAACTAATCTTTCAGCAACATACAACGACCAAGATAAATTATATGTTTTTTCTTTTTGGGCCACATGGTGTGCCCCTTGCATTAGAGAATTAGAAGCAATTAGTGAGGTTTATGAAGAATGGCAAGATGAAATAGATATGGAATTAATAGCGATTTCAATAGACGATGCGAGAACAAAAAAACGAATAAGACCAATGTTGAATGGTAGAAATTGGCCATATGAAGTTTTAATTGATAGTAATCATGACTTAAAAAGAGCGCTTTCAATCGTTAATATTCCTTACACAATTGTAGTTAAAAATCAAAAAATTGTGAAAATTGTAAATGGCTACACGCAAGGAGGCGAAAAAGAATTATTTGAAAGTTTAAAAGTCTTATAGCATTGAGAAAAATAGTTTTAGCACTTTCAGTTTTGTGCATGGTTAACGTAAATGCACAAGATTCTGAAGATAACCCTTCTGTAGGTCGATTGTATGGTGGATTGGAGTCTAATATGCAATACTACTTAGATGATAGTGAGTTAAGTTTTGAGCAGCCTGATGAAGCCTTTAGATCCAACTCCTACCTTTATCTCAATTATAATATTGGCCGGTTTACGGCTGGTTTTCAAGTAGAGTCTTACGAAGAAAATGCTTTACTTAATTATAACCCATTATTTAATGGAACAGATTTAGGAACATATTATATTAATTATAAGTCCGAAAAATTAGACGTGACCATAGGTCATTTTTATGAACAGTTTGGAAACGGTTTAATTTTTAGGGCATGGGAAGATCGAGCTTTAGGGGTAAACACCGCTTTACGTGGTGGCCGAATTAAATATAGTCCTACTTACAATACAGAGTTTACGGTCTTATATGGGAGACAGCGTACTGGATTTGATGTTGCAAAAGGTGATATTTTTGGATTTAATGCCGATTTTCTTTTAGGTGAGACCTTAAATTTATATAGTAAAAATCAAGACTTATCGGTTGGTTTCAGTTACATAGGACGCTATGAAGAAGTTATGTTTGATACTCCAAATTTTAATGAATTAACACATGCATTTTCAGCGCGGTTTGATTACCTCTACAACTCATTTTACTTAAATTCCGAATTTAATTATAGAACTGAAGACGGGTTGTTAAACGTTCAAAATACATTAAGCAACGATTTCGTTAAACCAGGAAATGCATTGACCCTTAATTTTGGCTACTCTGTCTCTGGTTTAGGTGTTGATGTGTCACTAAGAAGGATGGAAAATATGGGCTTCTTTTCTGAACGACAACCAACCATTTACACCAATTCTATCGGAGAAGTGCAAACCAGCATAGATTACCTCGACAAGGTCTTAAACTTTACGCCTGCTTTAACCCGACAACACCACTCATTAACCGCTAATATTTACGTTTATCAGGCTCAAAATGCTGTGGTATATGAAGGGACTCAAGCCATGAAAGCCGGTGAAACTGGTGGTCAAGTTGATTTTTATTACACCTTTAAAGAGGGGTCTGTTTTAGGAGGTAAATATGGGACAAATGTAAATTTAAATATTTCAAGTTGGTATAATTTACCAGGAAGTTATACGTTTAATCCACCAGACTATGATACCGACTTTTTTGGTCGGGGTAAAAAATATTTTGGCGAGTACAATCTGTCCATTAGAAAAAAAATAAATGAAGCCCTTCATTTAGGTTTAGATTATCATAACCAATATTACGATCAACGGCTTCTGGGTGGAGGTGATCTTGTTAAGACAAACATAGTGGTAGCAGAAGGAACCTATAATTTCACCAAGCAAAAGTCCTTAAGGTTTATGGTAGAAAATATGTGGGCTACCGGCGATCGTGAAGATTGGGCCGCTGCTACCGTTGAGTATAATTTTAATCAAAACCTTTCCATTTATGTGAACGATTTATGGAATTATGGTAACGAAAAATCAGACCGCCAATTGCATTATTACAACATAGGTGGTGCCTTTCGAAAAGGCTCTAGCAGACTTTCTGTAAATTATGGTCGACAGCGTGGAGGCTTAATATGTGTAGGTGGTGTTTGCCGATTTGTGCCAGAAAGTTCAGGCTTCTCAGTATCCTTAAATACAGCTTTTTAATTTTTTCATGGTCGGTTAAAAACTTCTGCTTACTTTTGTCAAACATCTCAAAGGGGTGTTTCGCGAAAGTGAGACTGAGATTATACCCAATGAACCTGGGCAGGTAATGCTGCTAAGGGAATTGAAGCTAGTTTGAGGCTAGTGCATCGCATGCGACACTCCTGTTAACCATATTGTTGGTTTTCAGGATTTTTTATTTTAATGTTTAACCTAAAGAATAATGGCCCCTTTTATTCGTAATTTTTTTACGAATGAAAACTAAATTATTAGTATTAATTGCCCTGTGTTTCACAGGCGTCTCTTTAGCACAAGAGTTTATCTTAAGTGGTAAAATTACGTATCAAAATCAACCACTTAGTGATGTTGTTATTTATGCCAAAGGCACGTCGACATCTACTACAAGTCAGGTTAATGGAACCTATCAATTAGAATTACCAAAAGGAAATTACACGATTGTTTTTAGTTTTGGTAATAATTACCAAAAAGAAATTAACCTTAATCAAGACCTTGAGTTTAATTTAAAATGGGAAAAAACCATTGAATCCTTAAATGAAGTATTAGTAAGTTCAGTTCGGGTCAAAGCCGATTCACCAATTACGCACACTAACCTCACTAAAGCTGAAATACAAGAGCGTAATTTAGGTCAAGACATACCTGTTTTAATGCAATATATGCCATCGGTAGTGTCTACTTCAGATGCCGGAAATGGTGTTGGCTATACTGGAATACGTGTTCGTGGGAGTGATGCTACACGGGTTAATGTGACTATTAATGGGATACCATACAACGATCAAGAAAGTCAAGGAACCTTTTGGGTTAACTTACCCGATTTTGCCTCCTCAACGCAAAACCTTCAGTTACAACGAGGTGTAGGAACGTCTACCAATGGTTCGGGTGCATTTGGAGCGAGTTTAAATCTATTAACAGAAGCAGCTTCAACTGAGGCTAATGCTAGCATTTCAAATTCTTATGGTTCATTTAATACCCGAAAACATAATATAACTTATTCAACAGGTTTATTGCAAGATAAGTTTGAAATCTCAGGGCGTTTATCTCAAATTAAATCAGATGGCTATGTAGATCGTGCATTTTCAGATTTAAAATCATACTTTTTACAAGGTGTCTATTCTGAAGGAAAGACTTATTTAAAAGCTTTAGCCTTTGGAGGGAACAACATCACATACCAATCATGGTTTGGGATTGATGCTCAAACACTTCAAGATGACCGGACCTTTAATCCTGCAGGACAATATGAGGATGCTGAAGGTAACACTAGATTTTATGATAATGAGGTTGATGATTATAAACAAGACCACTACCAATTACACTGGTATCAAGATATTAACGACAATTGGTCCACAAAGCTAAGTTTAAATTACACCTACGGTCGTGGTTTTTTTGAGCAGTATGTAGATGAAGCTAACTTGGCCTTTCATAACATCTCTAATGCTGGTCGCACAGAGTCTGATCTAATTAGACGTCGTTGGTTAGATAACGATTATTATGTTGCTAGTTTAGACCTCAATTACGAAAATGATGATTTAAACCTTACTACAGGCTTGTTTTATAGTTACTACACAAACGACCATTTTGGTGAAGTGATTTGGAGCCGGTTTGCTGGTAATTCAGAAATCCGTAATCGCTATTATAGTGGCATAGGTGATAAAAATGAATATACAGTTTTTACTAAAGCTACTTTTAAGTTTGATGATCAATGGCAAGGATTTGTAGATCTCCAAGGTCGTTTTGTGGGGTATGAAACCTCAGGTTTCACCTCTGACAAAGTCGCGATGAATGTCGATCAAAACTACGCTTTTTTTAACCCAAAATTTGGTATCAGTTATCAACTCAATCAAGCTCATCAATTTTATGCCTCATATGGCCGAGCGCATAGAGAACCAAGACGAAATGATTTTGAAAATGACATTACTAAAGCTGAAGAACTGGACGATTTTGAATTGGGCTGGCGTTTTGCTAATAATAAGGTTGAAGTGAATACCAATGCCTATTATATGTATTACAATAACCAAATGGTATTAACTGGTGCTTTAGACGATGTGGGAGCTCCAATTCGAGAAACCTCAGGTGAAAGTTACCGACTTGGGCTCGAAGTCGACGCTAAAATTAAGCTATCTAACACGTTCAGCTTAATGCCTAATGTGGCTATTAGTCAAAATAAAAATATCGACTTTATTGCCGAATTAGATGGTGAACTACAAAACCTTGGAAATACTAATATTTCATTTTCTCCTAATCTTATTGCGGCTAATCAACTTGTGTTTCATCCGTCTAGTTACTTTCAAGTAGGCTTACTCAGCAAATACGTTGGAGAGCAGTATATGGGAAATATAGACAGTGATGTTTCTAAATTAGACGATTTTTTCACTACCGACTTAAACATGGTTTACCGCTGGAAAAGCGCTCCGTTTTTTAAAGAAGTTGTTTTCACAGGTTTAGTGAATAATATATTTGACGAGCAATATGTGTCTAATGGTTACTTTTTTACCTACGATGTAACTAATAATGGTAATACTGAAACGATTGGTGGCGCGGGCTACTACCCACAAGCAGGTATCAACTTTTTAGTCGGTGTGGAGTTAAAATTTTAAATTAATAGTTTATTTTATAAAAAGCAGTTGCATCTTTGTAACTGCTTTTTTATGAAAACAATAGATTTTAAGACCTTTAATCAATTAAAAACCTTAAGCGATTCAAATGCTTTTTTTAAGGAGAGCGATTTTAAAGCGCAACCAGTTTTACTCTTATTTTACAATAACCAATGTTTGGGATGCACTGGACGTGCCATTCCTTTTGCATTTCAGCTTCAGCAAGAATTTAGTTGTCGAGTGGTCCTTATCCATTCAGACTTCGGTCAACCTTCAACTGCTAAGACCATAGCTTCAATTTTTACAACTAAAGCAATTCCTTTTGAAATTTATAGAGACGAGTACCACAAGCTTTACGATTATTTTAGCTGTGAAGGTACTCCGCATTGGGTGCTTATAAATCAACAAGCAGAAGTAGTTCAATCTATATTTGGCTCACAAGCCAATGCTCAAAATAGACTATTATATAGTCTTGAAGAAGTATGTAAAGAATAGTTGAAGTTTTATTACTTTAGCTTAAAATTTAATGCACTTGTATTCATTTATATTTAGAAAATTATTGGGTTGGCAAATTGTTGGGGAGTTTAATACAAACATCAAAAAATCTGTTGTTGCCGTTGCACCACATACCCATTGGATGGATTTTGTAATTGGTGCTTTAACCCGATCAATAGTCAAAGTTAATATTAACTACGTCGCAAAAAAAGAGCTATTTATGCCACCTTTTGGATGGTACTTTAAATGGATGGGTGGTGCGCCAATAGATCGTTCTGCGTCTAAAAATACAGTAAACCAAGTGGTCGATTTATTTAATTCAAAAGAAGAATTTAGATTGGCAATTGCGCCAGAGGGAACTCGTAAAAAAGTAGACCACTGGAAAACAGGATTTTATTACATGGCTTTAAATGCAAGAGTTCCAATTACTCGTGTGGCTTTTGACTACGCCAAAAAGCAGGTCTTGATTAGCGAGCCATTTTATGCCACTGGAAATTTAGATCAAGATATGGTTCTTATACGTTCCTTTTATAGGGATGTTAAAGGAAAAGTTGTTTAGCCTTGCACTTCTAACAAACGCTTTACATACTTACCAATGACATCGAACTCTAAATTAACGGTGTCTCCTGCTTTTAGGTGTTTAAAATTAGTATGCTCATAAGTAAAAGGTATAATGGCAACGCTAAAACTATCTAACTCAGAATCAACAACAGTTAAGCTCACCCCATTTACCGTAATAGAGCCTTTTTCTATGGTTACATTATGTTGGGCTCGATCATAGCTAAATCGGTATTCCCAGCTGCCGTTGGTTTCTCTGACAAACTCACAGACAGCGGTTTGGTCTACGTGGCCCTGTACAATGTGGCCATCAAGGTGAGCATTCATTCGCATGCCTCGCTCTAAATTGACTTGATCCCCGACCTTAAGGTTGCCTAGGTTGGTCTTGTTCAAGGTCTCTTGTATGGCGGTAACTGTATAAGTGTCTTTTTTGAGATCCACCACTGTTAAACAAACACCATTGTGAGCAACACTTTGATCTACTTTTAAATCTTGAGAAAAAGCAGACTTAATTGTAAAATCAACATTGGTTTGGTGTGGTGTAATGCTAACAATTTCACCAATAGTTTCAATAATTCCTGTAAACATAGTTGTAGATTATTTCGTTACCTTTGTGTGACAAAAATAGTGTTATTTCATGAGAAATCAATCCATAATAAAGGTAGGGATAAGTATCGGTGATATGAACGGGGTTGGTCCTGAAATTATCCTAAAAACCCTTGAAGATAAGCGTATTTTAGAGTTGTTTACTCCTGTAATTTTTGCTAATTCTAAAATGATGTCTTTTTTTGCTAAACAACTCAAAACTCGATTACGGTTTAATGGTATTAAAACTGCTAGTCAAGCCGAAGACGGTAAAATAAACGTGGTAAATGTATGGCGCGAAGGTGTTGATGTTAACTTTGGGAAAGAAGATAAGGCTGTTGGAGCGTATGCAATTAAATCGCTTAAAGCAGCCACCAAGGCCTTAATTGATAACGAAATACAAACTCTAGTTACAGCGCCAATCCATAAAAATTCGATACAGTCAGAGGAGTTTAATTTTCCTGGCCATACCGATTATTTAGCACAGGAATTTAAAGGAGATAGTTTAATGTTTATGGTGTCTAAAGAGTTGAAAGTGGGTTTATTAACTGACCATGTTCCTGTGAAAGAAGTCTCAAATCATATTACAACTAAACTCATTCGACAAAAAGTTAATGCGATACATAACTCTCTAAAACTTGACTTTAATATTAGAGAGCCAAAAATAGCAGTGCTTGGCATTAATCCTCACAACGGGGATAATGGGGTAATTGGTACCGAAGATGACGCTATTATAAAGCCAGCCTTAAAAACCTTTGTTGATGAAGGTAAGTTTGTGTATGGTCCTTACGCTGCCGACAGTTTTTTTGGCAGTAAAACCTATCAAAAGTTTGATGCAGTCTTAGCGGCTTATCATGACCAAGGCCTTATCCCGTTTAAAACCTTAGCCTTTGGCAAGGGTGTAAACTTTACAGCAGGCTTAAACCGCATAAGAACTTCCCCAGATCATGGAACCGCTTTTGATATTGCAGGGAAAGGTGAAGCCGATCACTCTTCATTTCAAGAAGCTATTTTTACAGCTATAGAGGTGTTTAAAAATCGTATGGAGTATATAAGACTGAATAAAAACGCATTAGAGGTTCAAAAACCTCAAGATAATAAAAAGAAAAATAGGTAGTTGAAATATTTTTGATATATTTGCACGCTCAAAACTGATGTCGAGATGAAGGATTTAGAAGCTTACGTAATCAAGTTTGTAGGTTTAAAACAAGGACAGCACCAGTTTGAGTATCAAATTACTAACGAGTTCTTTGAATTTTTTGAATACGACGACTTTAATAAAGCAGAAGTCAATGTTGATGTTTGGTTAACCAAAAAACCGAACATGCTAGAGTTTAAATTTGATACTATAGGCGTTATAAACCTTAACTGTGATGTATCAACTGAAGCCTACGATCAACCTATTGAAAATAGCTTTGAACTTGTTGTAAAGTTTGGTGAAGAGTTTAACGACGATAAGGAAGATTTAATCATCTTACCTTGGTCTGAATATGAATTGAATGTGGCTCAATACATTTATGAAACAATTGTATTAAGTATTCCATTTAAACGTATTCATCCTCGTGTTGAAGACGGCACCTTAGATTCAGAAATACTAGACAAATTAGAAGAATTACAGCCTAAGGCTGACGATCAAGATAAAGACGAAAAAACGGACCCACGTTGGGACGATTTAAAAAAATTATTAAACGACTAAAATAGCTGAGCAATGGCACATCCAAAGAGAAAAACCTCAAAGACAAGAAGAGATAAAAGACGTACGCATCTTAAGGCTGCAATGCCTCAAATCGCTACTGATAGTACAACTGGTGAAGCACACTTGTATCACAGAGCGCACTGGAGTGAAGGAAAACTTTACTACAGAGGTCAAGTTTTAATAGACAACACTGAAGAAGAGGTGGTCGAGTAAACTTCGTTAATTCTATAAAAATGTACTCCTTTGTTTATGCAAAGGAGTTTTTTTGTTTCTAGTTATTTTGGTAGCAACAAAAAAACGCTAAACAGTTAAGTTTAGCGTTTTTGAAAGTCTGAAAAATAAATTGTTTATATCAATTAGATTAAACGTACGTTAGCAGCGTTTAAGCCTTTTCTACCTTCTTCTTCTGTGTACTCAACAGCGTCTCCTTCGTTAAGAGAATCACCATTTAAACTTGTGACGTGAACAAAGATGTCTTCTCCTGTTTCGTCGTTTGTAATGAATCCATAACCTTTTGATTCATTGAAAAATTTTACTTTACCTTGCATAATATAAAAAATAATTAATAATAGTGCAAATGTATGGATTTAATGTGACGCAGTGTTAACTAATGCTTATTTTATTTAAAAATGTGAGTTAATTATAGTTTAATAAGCATTTGATTTACTTAGATTTAAGCCTGTTGCTTAATATGTTTTATGTCCCTAGAGTCTGTCAGCCCTAAATAAGAGCTCAAAATCCTAATTGGTTTTTAGGCGGTTAATTAGCTATAATTTTTTTTTACATCAAGCACAAAATATTGAACTGAACCCGAGATCGAAGTTGCAATTTGGCTTAAAATCCCTATTTTAATAAATTTCAGCTTAAGTTAGAGCTATTTTTTATCACGCATTTCGTCCATGCGTTCTTTTGTCAAGGTGTAATCTTCTAATTTTTTGCCTTTCCAGCGGTGCGCTAGAAATAAGGGCATTAAAATAAACGAAGACGCTAAGACCGATAAACCGATAATGAGCTCTCCTAATTTTTTTTCGTGCCACTCTCTAATGCCGAAGCCAGATATAAAACTGACTAAAATTATGATAAATACGAGTTTAATGGCTGTTTTCATGTTATACAGTTACTTCAATTAATTTTTGGCGATAGGCTGTTAATAGTTTAGATTTTGATATAAAACCTACATATTGTCTATGTTTTATAACAGGTAAATTCCAGGCTTCTGTTTGTTGAAATTTTTCCATAATCAGTGACATCTTACAATCACTTAGATCGATCACATCTGGTGCAGATTGCATTAAATCGTAAACTTTAACCTTGTTGTACATATCATGATCAAACATAATAGTTCTAATATCATCTAGCAAAATTATTCCTTTAAAGTGATGTTCATGGTCTACGACAGGGAATAAATTTCGAGAAGACTTTACAACACCATCTTTTACTACATCGCCTAGTGTCATATCGGCTTTAAGTGTGCAAAAGTTTGTTTCAATTACTTGTTCAATTTCCATAAGGGTTAACACTGCTTGATCTTTATTGTGTGTGACCAAGTCCCCACGCTCAGCTAATTCAAGGTGGTAAACAGAGTGTTTTTGAAAGCGTTGTGTAATCATATAGGATATCGCAGCTGTTATCATTAAAGGAATAAATAAGCTGTAGCCACTCGTTAGCTCTGCAATTAAGAAAATTGCCGTTAATGGCGCATGCATCACGCCAGCCATAAGTCCTGCCATACCTACAAGTGTAAAGTTACTAAGCCCAAGCTCTTTGTGAAACAAGTTGAACTGGTTTAAAATCATGGCAAAGCAATGTCCGGCCAAACTTCCGATAAATAAAACTGGAGCAAAAATACCCCCAATGCCACCCGCTGCAATAGTAATAGAACTCGCTAAAATCTTTAGGACAATAAGTATGATTAAAAACGCAATCACTGCCCAAACATTTTCAAACTGATTGAATAAGTAGTTTTCACTTGCAGTAAAATGCTGTCCAGCCAATAACTCGTTAATTAAAGTATAGCCTTCTCCATAAAGTTGGGGTGCAAACAGAAGCAAAACAAGCAGGCTTATGCCTCCAATTAAAACCCGTTTTAATTTTGATGTGACACTCTCAAATCGGCTAAAAATCCAGATATAAATTCGGCTAAACACTACTGAAATAGTTGCTGTAAAGATGCCTAAAATAACATAAAGCGGTATTTCGCTAAAACTAAATGAATGTGTGATTTTAGTTTGTAATAAATAATCGTTACCGAAGAAAAAATAGGAGGTTAGTATAGCCGATACTGAGGCTACCAGTAAGGGAATCATAGATGCTAGAGTGAGATCTAGGCTAAAAATTTCTATGGCAAATATAATAGCAGCTATGGGCGCTTTAAACAAAGAAGACATCGCTCCAGCAGCTGCACAGCCAATGAGTAAAGTTTTGGTAGCTTGATTTAGCTTAAGGTATTTGGAAAATCGCGTGCTTAAAGAGGCACTTGTAACCACTGTTGGTGCTTCCAGTCCAGCTGAACCACCTAAGCCAACTGTGATGGGTGCGGCAATAAGTGATGCGTAAGTTTGAAAAGGTTTAAATAAACCTTTGCGTTTTGAAATGGCATAAAGCGTCGTTGAAATACCTTGTCCGATGGTCGATTTTATAACTTTAGTGCTGAACAAGTAGACTAAAATTAGGCCCATAATTGGTAGGCCAATTTTGTACATATGATCGTAGTAACTAGCAGCTTCTGACCAAAACACAGATTGTATGAGGTAGGTTAAGTTTTTAATTAAAACAGCTACAATTCCAGACGATAAACCAACCAAACCACCCAAAACCACTAGGTATTGCTGTCGACTTAGGTATTTTTCTCTAAGTTGATTAAGCCTAAAAAGATAGCGATGTAACTTTGATACGTTCATCTGTTAATTCTACTGAAGCTCAAAGTTAGTAAGGTACCAACTTATTTGGCTTTAATGACCTTTAAATGTAACTCATTTAATTGTTCTTCGCTAATCGTTGCTGGAGCATCGATCATAATATCACGTCCCGAATTGTTTTTAGGAAATGCAATAAAATCTCTAATGCTTTCTTGGCCACCTAAAATAGCGACTAATCGATCAAGTCCAAACGCAAGACCGCCGTGTGGTGGTGCTCCATATTGAAAAGCCTCCATTAAAAAGCCAAACTGTGCTTGAGCTTCTTCTTCTGTAAAGCCTAAAAAGTCGAACATTTGTTTTTGCATCTCACGGTCGTGAATACGAATAGAGCCACCACCAATTTCGTTTCCATTAAGAACTAAGTCATAAGCATTAGCTCTTACTTTTTCGGGAGCAGTTTTTAAAAGTTCGAGATCTTCTAGTTTAGGTGATGTAAATGGATGATGCATAGCGTGAAAGCGTTTGGTTTCTTCGTCCCATTCTAATAATGGAAAGTCGACTACCCATAACGGTGCAAATTCATCTGATTTCCTTAGACCTAAGCGTTCGCCCATTTCCATTCTTAACGCACTTAATTGAGCTCTTGTTTGATTGGCTTTACCAGATAAAACAGCTATTAGGTCGCCAGGTTGAGCTTCGGTTGCTTCTGCCCATTTCTTTAAGTCGTCTTGATCGTAAAATTTATCTACAGATGATTTAAAGCTGCCATCATCATTACATTTAACATAGACCATACCTTTAGCGCCAACTTGCGGACGCTTAACCCAATCGATGAGTTTGTCAATTTCTTTACGTGACATGCTTGCAGCACCAGGTATAGCAATACCTACAACAAGTTCAGCTTCATTAAAGACCTTAAATTCTTTATGTTGCGTCACTTCATTAAGTTCGCCAAACTTCATTCCAAACCGGATGTCTGGCTTATCGTTACCATAAGTTTTCATGGCTTCAGCGTAAGTCATGCGTGGGAATTCTTCAACTTTGACGTTGTTAATTTCGCTGAGCAAATGTTTGGTTAAACCTTCAAATGTTTGTAAAACATCTTCTTGTTCTACAAAAGTCATTTCACAGTCTATTTGTGTAAACTCTGGTTGCCGATCGGCTCTTAAATCTTCATCTCTAAAGCATTTGACAATTTGAAAGTATTTATCTAAACCGCCAACCATTAAAAGTTGTTTAAAGGTTTGTGGCGATTGTGGTAAAGCATAAAATTGATTGGCATTCATGCGGCTAGGAACCACAAAGTCTCTAGCGCCTTCTGGTGTAGATTTAATAAGGTAAGGCGTTTCAACATCAATAAAGTCTTGTTGGGTAAGGTAATTTCTTACGGCCATACTTACCTTACTTCTAAATATTAACTTATCCTTTACGGGCTGACGTCTTATGTCTAAATAGCGATATTTTAATCGGAGATCTTCCCCGCCATCTGTCTTCTCTTCGATCGTAAATGGTGGTGTTTTAGAGCTGTTTAAAAGTTTTAGGTTTTCAACGAGGACTTCAATTTCGCCAGTAGGAATTTGGGGGTTTTTAGATTCCCGCTCGATGACTTTACCTTCAACTTGTATAACAAACTCTCGTCCTAATTGTCTCGCTTGTTCTACTAGCGCTTTAGGAGAACGCTCTGCATCAATAACCAATTGAGTGATTCCGTAACGGTCACGAAGGTCTATCCAAATAATAAAACCTTTGTCTCTAATTTTTTGAACCCAACCTGAAAGTTTTACAGTTTGGTTAAGGTCAGTAATGTTTAATGCGTTATTGTGATGCGTTCTATACATAGTTTGTAACTTATTAAAATCGGTTTGCAAAAATAATCAAGAATATGTTAATATAACTTTTTACAGCTGTAAAGTTAGTTGTCCTTTTACTTAAGTTTATGCAAGTTGATTTAAAATTATGTTGTTTAATTTCTGATAAAAATTAAATAAATACAAATACATAAATACCTATATATCAAGTTTTTATAGTTAAAATGTAAATTTAATGTTAACTGAATGTATATTAAACGTAAATTTAGTGTATATTTGTAATATAAAATTGTTGATATGAAGATGTTAGGAACCTTAGTTATGTCATTAGTAATGAGTTTTTCACTTTTTGCTCAAGAAGCTACTGATCAGGTTAAATTAGAAAAAGAAGGTGATTTAGTTAAAGCGGTCTATTATTATGATAATGGTGAAATTCGACAAATTGGTTTTTTTAAGAATGATAAACCTCATGGTGAATGGAAAGCCTATGATTTAAATGGCGATAAAATTGCTCAAGCTAAATACAGCCAAGGCGAAAAAGTAGGTAAATGGTTTTTTTGGAAGAATGGTGTGTTATCTGAAGTAGATTATAGAAATAATGCCATCGCTAAAGTTAGTTCCTACGAAAAAAGCAATACTTATATTGTAAGTAACTAACCTAATTTTTTACGATATTATTTAAAAGTCCCTTTTTGGGACTTTTTTTGTGACATACACAACCTATAAAAGTAGGGTTACTTAAACGAACATTTGTTTAAGTGATCATTTACTAAGCCAGAGGCTTGCATAAATGCGTAAACGTTCGTAGGCCCTAAAAACTTAAAGCCTTTTTTAGTTAGGTTTTTAGCTATGGTTTTACTGAGTAGAGAATTCGAAGGGACTTTAGATACATCTTTCACTGAATTTATAATAGGTTGGTGGTTAACAAAAGACCAAAAATAATTACTAAGGCTTTGATAGTCTTGTTGAATGATTAAGGCTTGCTTTGCATTAGAAATGGTAGCATTAATTTTTCCGCGATGCCTCACAATCGATTTGTTTTTCATTAAGACTTCAACTTGCGGTGAACCATAAGTTGCAACCGTTTCAATTTTAAAATTGGCAAAAGCGCTTTTAAATGCTTCTTTTTTCTTGAGGATGGTTAGCCAATTTAAACCTGACTGAAAGACTTCTAAGCTTAAATTTTCAAAAAGCTGCTGGTCATCAAAACTGGGTTTTCCCCATTCGCGATCATGATAATCTTTATACAAAGTATTTGTTAAGCACCAATCACAGCGGTTTACATTTGTTATTTTTACCATTTTAATTATAGATCTATGAATTCAAATTTAACCATAATTCGTCAACATTTAGATCATGCGATGACTTACGATGCCTACAAGGCATTAATAAAATCTGAGCTTGATCAAGGACGATCTACTGGTCATACCCAAACAGATACTTACCTTAATTATTCTAAATTAGGGTTTAGCCGATTGAAGCGATGGGAGAAAAGTTTTAAATTAACCGATCAACAAATCGCTAGTATATCGAGTATTAACACCCCACAAACATGGTTAGTCATCGCTGAAGGATGGTGTGGTGACGCTGCTCCAGCTCTTCCTATTATGAAAGAAATGGCAAGACATACACCTGCAATTAATTTCAAGGTGATTTTAAGAGATGATTTCCCAGATTTAATCGATGCTTTTTTAACCAATGGTGGCCGTTCTATACCAAAATTGGTTAGTTTTAATTTAGATCAAGAAGCTCTTTATTTTACTTGGGGTCCACGACCATCTACCGCAACACAAATGGTAGAAGATGAAAAAAATAAAAATGGCAGTTTAAGTCCTGAATTTAAGCAAGAACTTCAGTTGTGGTACAATACGGATAAGGGGCAAACTCTAGCGTCAGATTTAATTAAATTGTTACAATTAAACGGATAACTGGGCTTCGAAATCATTTAAATTAATGGCATCTTCAATTAAGAAGTCGCCAATTTGGGTACGTCTTAATGCACTGAGGTGAGCACCACTATTTAAAGCTTGGCCAAAATCATGAGCCAAGCTTCTAATATAAGTACCTTTACTACAACTCACTTTAAATGTAATCTTCGGGTGTTTAGTGTCTAGATCAGAAATATGAGTGATTACAAATTGGGTAACTGAGACTTCACGCTTTGGAATTTCAACCGATTTCCCTTCTCGAGCATACTCATATAAACGTTTTCCTTCTTTTTTTAAGGCCGAAAAAACTGGAGGCTTTTGCCATATCTTACCCGTAAACGTCTCTGTAGTTTTATAAATCAGTTCTTCTGTAATATGGTTGGTGTTAAAATGCTGATCAAATTCGGTTTCCAGGTCGTAAGATGGTGTTGTGGCTCCAAGTGTTATTTCGCCCATATAGGTTTTTTGTTGTCCCATGAGGGTTTCGATAGTTTTGGTGTGTTTTCCGGTGCAAATAATCACTAAACCAGTAGCTAGCGGATCTAAAGTGCCAGCATGGCCTACCTTAATTTTTTTAATACCATAGGCTTGTTTAATGAGCCATCTAACCTTATTGACTAATTGAAAAGAGGTCCAATTTTAAGGTTTGTCAAAGCAAAGAGTTTGCCCTTCTTTAAATTGCGTTAAATTATAATTAAGCATAAAACTGAGTAAAAATAATGGCTGAAATACCTACAATGAAACAATAAATAGCAAAGTACTTTAACTTACTTTTTTTTACTAAACTAATCATCCAAGTACAGGCAAACAAACCAGTGATAAAAGCGGTTAAAAACCCAACGCTTAAAGGCAGTATGTTAGATGACTCTAAAGATAAATCGCCACTTCCCAAGTCTTTTATAATTTTACCAAATATTAATGGGATAACCATTAAAAACGAAAAACGCGCTGCTTTAGATTTATCATTACCTAACAATACCGATGTTGCGATGGTCGAGCCGCTTCTGGAAATACCAGGTAATATGGCAATGGCTTGAGCAATACCAATAATTATGGCATTGCTATAGCTTACATTTTTTTGAGTGTGTTTAGCTTTGTCAGTTAAGAAAAGTAATAAACCTGTAACAATGAGCATAAAACCAACTAAAACAATATTGTTAGCGAACAAGAGCTCCATCTCGGTTTCGAAAAAGTAGCCAAAAAACGCAGCTGGGATCATCGAAAGGATAATCTTAAGTGAAAATTGAAGCTGTGCGTTCCATTTAAATTGAAGTAAACCTTGAAATAAGTCTAAGAGGTCTTTTCTAAAAATTATAACAGTACTTAGAGCTGTTGCAAAATGCAGTACAACTGTAAAAATCATCGATTCTTTAGGTAGGCTTTGATCGCCAAGAACTAGCTTGCCAAGTTCAAGATGGCCGCTAGAAGATACAGGTAAAAATTCTGTTAAGCCTTGGACAATACCAAGTAAGGCAGAATCTAAAACATCCATTAATGGGTCTTGGGTTGAGTTAAAATAGCGTAAATTTCAATTGCAAATCCAACTAAAATTAAAGTAGGCGCTAATCGAATACGTCGCCAATTATAAATTTCAGGATTAAATACATCGGGGTTATCACTTCCACCGCCTGCCATGAGTATAAAGCCAAGTGCAATCACAGCAAGACCAATTAGCATAAACTTGTAATTGCGTTTGCCGAAAATAAATTCGTTTTTTGAGTTCGCCTTGCGTTTTTGTTTTAACTTACTTTCTCCCATGATTTTAATTTTTATGTACCCTCAACTTCAATTGCAAATATATTAATTAGGAATAACTCGGCTTCTATTAATAATAGAGTTCGTCTGTTTTTAGGTTTAAAAACCGCTGTGTTGCAAAAAAAGTACTTAACCAGGTTATTAGTAACCCTAGGATAAACACCGCTGCAAACAAACCGCCTAACATAGGTTTATTGCTTAAAAAATTAAGCTCAGCAAAACTTTGGTTAAGATAATAAAGCACGGTTGCCATACCACCAAGGGCTAAGAGTCCGCCAATACAGCCCAATTTAATACTGCGCCAAATAAAGGGACGTCTTATAAATCCTTTTGTAGCACCAACCATTTGCATGGTTTTTATAATAAAACGTTTCGAGTAAACCGAAAGTCTAATTGAACTATTAATTAGGAGTACTGCAATAAATGTAAATACACCGCTAATCACTAAAATCCAGAAACTTAACTTTTTAATATTATTATTTAAAAGCACGATCAAGGGTTGGTCGTAAACAATTTCATCTACAAAGTCATATTCACCTAAATCTCTTGATATTTCAGCTAATTGTACTTCAGAAACATAATCGGCATTAAAGTAAATATCAATCGCATTTTGTAAGGGATTATAACCCAAAAACTCCATAAAATCTTCTCCAATTTCTTTACTATAGGCTTCTGCAGCTTCATCTTTAGAGACAAAGTCAATCGATTTGGTATAGTCTTCTAGAGCAATCGATTTTTGTAGCTGGTTTATTTCAACTTCTTTTGCGGTATCATCTAAGTAAATCGTTAAGGCAATTTGCTCTTTAAAGTGATCGGCAACTTTTTTGGTGTTTAAGACTAAAATACCTAATAAACCAACTAAAAATAAAACCAAAGCTATACTAATTACCACCGAAAAATAGGAAGTAATAAGTCGTCTTTTTTGATATCTCTCAAAGGATGAGGCCATGCAAGAATTGTTTTGGTAAAAATATAAAACTCATACATAAAACGCTTTAATAACCTATTTATTTTTAAGAGCTTTATCTTGCTTTTATTGCAACGCCGCCAGCTAAAACTAACCAATGCTAAGGTTTAAAAGGCTTTCAAACTATCAAGCTTTTAAAGCCTGCATTGGTATACCTTTAGCTTTTGCGGGGTTTTCATTACAATCAAGCGCAAAAAAACCGCTTACATAAATTATAAGCGGTTTAAAAACAGTCTTAAGTGATGTTAAAAGTTATCGGTCAAGATATTAATTAAGTCAATAATTGCCCAGATTCCTAAACCACCAAAGGTCACAATAAATAAAATGTTTGCCCAAACTGGCTTCTTAGCATACCAGCGGTGCGCTGCAAAAGGCCAACCTAAGAAAAACCAAAAAGCTAAAGCGACCCATTTATTGTAACCGCTTGCAGCAATTGGAGTCAAAGCAGCTTCGTTGTCGACCATCTTAACATCTGTATTAATGTTTAATACATCAACATGAGAGATTTCGCTAACCGAGTCTACTTTAACATTTTCAACATTGGCTTTGTTTACAGGAAATGATGCAAACATGAAAGATGTTGATAGCAACATCACAAGTAAAAATAAATTTTTCATAAGTTTGAATTTTGTTTACGTAAACTTACACCTTTATGTTAAAATTAACAACTACTTTTTTCTTGTTTTTTTTGTTTCCTCTTCTTGTTTTTTCTCAGGAAAATAAAAATCAAGAGTTTATAGGCTCGATTTTATTAGCCGATGACACTATGATTTCTTACAAATTGACCTTTCAAGATGTAGGGAATGGGCAAATAAAAGGTAAGTCTATCACCGATTTTGCTGGAGAACATCGAACCATTTCTTCTGTAGAAGGAAAAATTGATTATGGTAATAACCTAATTTCCTACCGTGAAACCAAAAACCTTTTAACCAAGTCTAATTATAACGAAGAGAGCTTTTGTTACATTCATTTAACCAATGCTAAAATTAACTTTCGTAACCGTAAAAGTATAATCGAAGGGCGTTTTCAAGGCAAGTTCCCAAATGGCGAACCTTGTGTGGCTGGTGAACTTAAATTAGTTGGGTCTGATTTTTTCTTTAAAAAAATGGATAAATTTAATAAGCGTATTAGCCGTATTAATAAAATAGATAGCCTGTCTAAAGCGAAATTAGCGACCTCTATATTTAAAGAAAGCGTTGTAAATACCACTTTAGAGAAAGAAGAGGCGATCGCCTTATATGTTCCAGATGCCAATTTCATTTTTTTAGAATTATGGGATGAGGAGTTAGAAGATGGCGATCGTGTCGATGTGTTTGTTGATGATCAATTAGTCCTTGAAGATTATGAAATCAAAAACCAAAAGAAGACATTAAAATTAGCCTTCAATAAGCAACAATTAAGAATCACAATAGTTGCTAACAATATTGGTCTCAAAGCACCTAACACAGTCAGCCTAAATGTAAAAGCTCATCAACAAGTACATAAACTTAGAACTAAGTTAAAGCAGGATGATCAAGCCTATTTATTACTTCAAAAAAACTAAGCTTTACAAGCTAAGACTTACGCTTTTTTAAAAGCCCGCCTGTAATTGCTTAAAAAGTTTTAAACCGTTCGCCCTAATAATCTTATTTTTGTGCCCAATTCAAGAATTAATAAGTGATATGGCATATAAATTCCAAACAATAGAAGCTAAGTGGCAAAACAAGTGGGCTACAAACAAACCTTTTAAAGCCAAGCAACCCAACGAATTCTCAGGTGAGCCGAAACCGCCATTTTATGTCTTAGATATGTTTCCTTACCCATCGGGTGCTGGTTTACATGTCGGCCATCCCTTAGGCTATATTGCTAGTGACATTTACGCGCGATATAAACGCCACAAAGGCTTTAATGTCTTGCACCCACAAGGCTACGATTCTTTTGGACTGCCAGCCGAGCAATATGCCATCCAAACAGGACAACACCCTGCTAAAACTACCGAAGTTAACATCACACGTTACCGTGAGCAACTTGATAAAATTGGCTTTTCATTTGACTGGGATCGTGAAGTTCGTACAAGTGATTCTAACTATTATAAGTGGACTCAATGGATTTTTAGCGAATTATTTCAATCATATTACGATACCAAAGATCAGCAAGCTAAACCAATTGACCAGTTAGTGGCTCAATTTCAAGCTGAAGGAAATTCTTCGGTTAATGCCGCCTGTGATGATGAGGTCTCTCACTTTTCAGCAGAAGATTGGAGTGCTTTTACGGCTAAAGAGCAGGAACAAATTCTGCTGCAATACCGCTTAACTTACCTTGCTGAAACTGAAGTAAACTGGTGTCCAGCTTTAGGAACGGTTTTAGCAAACGATGAAATTGTGAACGGCGTTTCTGAACGCGGTGGCCATCCCGTTATGCGCAAGAAAATGAAACAATGGAGTATGCGTATTTCAGCCTATGCCGAGCGTTTACTTCAAGGTTTAGAGCAACTTGATTGGACCGATAGTTTAAAAGAATCTCAACGTAATTGGATCGGGAAATCGGTTGGCGCACAAGTGAAGTTTAAAATCAAAGCGCATCCTGATACTATCGAGGTGTTTACCACACGACCAGATACCATTTTTGGTGTGAGTTTTATGACTTTAGCACCAGAACATGAGTTAGTTCAGCAAATTACAACCCCTGAGCAAAAAGAAGCTGTCGAAGCTTATATTGCTGAAACCGCTAAACGAAGTGAACGTGAGCGTATGGCCGACGTAAAACATATTTCGGGTGCGTTTACAGGCGCTTATGCCGAACATCCTTTATCTCAAGAACCTATACCAATTTGGATTGGTGATTATGTGTTAGCGAGTTATGGAACTGGCGCTGTGATGGCAGTGCCGTGTGGCGATCAGCGCGATTTTGATTTTGCTCAACATTTTGATATTTCTATTCCAAACGTGTTTCAAGATGTTGATATTTCTGAAGCAGCTCATGGGGATAAAGACCAAACTATTATTGCCAATTCCGATTTCTTGAATGGGCTATCGGTTAAAGAGGCCATTGTTAAAGCCATTGAAGTGCTTGAAGACAAGGAGGCAGGTCAAGCTAAAGTTAATTACCGCTTAAGAGATGCCGTTTTTTCAAGACAGCGTTATTGGGGCGAACCTTTTCCTGTTTATTACGTTGATGGTTTACCAAAATTAATAGACCTTGAACACTTACCTTTACAATTACCTGAAGTTGAAAAATACTTACCAACCGAAGATGGTGCACCGCCTCTAGGTCGAGCTGATGTTTGGGCTTGGGATACCAAAAACAATCAAGTTGTTGAAAATTCTAGTATTGATCACCAAACAATATTTCCATTAGAATTAAATACGATGCCAGGTTGGGCTGGAAGTTCATGGTATTTATTTCGTTACATGGAAACTAACCAGCGTGATGAGGTATTTGCCTCTACTGAAGCCTTAGAGTATTGGAAAAATGTAGACTTATATATTGGTGGTAGCGAGCATGCAACCGGCCATTTACTCTATGCACGATTTTGGACTAAATTTTTAAGTGATCGTGGGTATTTAAAGGTTAATGAGCCGTTTAAAAAATTGATTAACCAAGGCATGATTTTAGGTGAAAGTGCTTTTGTGAAAAGAAACGATAATCGTTATTTTTCTGAAGATGTTTCTGCTCCGGCATCTGCTCAAAAAATCCACGTTGATGTCTCTTTGGTAAATACATCTAACGAGCTTAATGTTGAAGCCTTTAAAAAATGGCGACCAGAGTTTGCTGAAGCCCAATTCATAAAAAATGAAGATGGTAAGCTTATCGTTTCTCGTGAGGTCGAAAAAATGTCGAAGTCAAAATTTAACGTGGTTAATCCCGATGAAATTTGTGAACAATACGGCGCCGATACCTTACGAATGTATGAGATGTTTTTAGGGCCAATTGACCAAGCCAAACCATGGAATACCGCTGGTCTATCGGGCGTCCACAACTTCCTTAAAAAATTATGGAAACTCTATCATAATGGGGAGCAATTTGAAGTGAGCGATCAGTCAGCTTCAAAAGAATCGCTTAAAACCTTACACAAAACCATTAAAAAGGTTACACAAGATATTGAAGATTTTAGTTTTAATACGTCCGTATCTACGTTTATGATTTGCGTGAATGAATTAACGCAACAAAAGTGTCAACATCGCGAAGTCTTAGAACCATTAGCTATTTTAATTGCACCTTACGCCCCACATATTGCTGAAGAGCTTTGGGAATTATTAGGTCATTCTAATGGCATAAGTCACGAAGCTTATCCTCAGGTTGAGGAAAAATACCTCGTTGAAGACACCAAAACGTATCCGATTTCATTTAATGGTAAAATGCGCTTTACCTTAGATTTATCACTAGACTTAACTAAGTCTGAAATTGAAGAAGCTGTCATGAAGGATGAACGCACACAAAAGCAATTGGCCGGAAGAACACCTAAAAAAGTGATTGTGGTTCCAGGTAAAATTGTAAATATTGTTGGCTAAACAGCAGTTTTGTCAGCTTTAAAAGTTGGTCTTAAATTTGCTGTAAATTAATTGTTGTTAAGTAGTAATTAAAACATTAGATATGGGTGGATATTATATTTTAATAGGAGCAATATTGTTGGTGAGTTGGTTGGTCAGCAATCAATTAAAATCAAAATTTAAAAAATACTCAAAAGTTCAGCTGCAAAATGGGATGAGTGGTAAAGAAATTGCTGAACAAATGTTAGCCGATCACGGTATTACTGATGTGCAAGTCATTTCTACACCAGGTCGATTAACCGACCATTACCATCCGACCAAAAAAACAGTTAACTTAAGTGAAAGTGTGTATTCGCAACGTAATGCGGCTTCGGCTGCCGTTGCAGCTCATGAAGTTGGACACGCAGTACAACATGCCAAAGCTTATTCGTGGTTAGAAATGCGGAGTCAACTTGTGCCACTTGTAAGTGTGGCTTCACAATTTTCACAGTGGGTTATTTTTGGTGGACTTATTTTAATGGGAATGGTATCAGTTGGCGTCGGACAAATGGTCTTATTAGCTGGGATTATTATGTTTGGTTTAGGTACACTCTTCAGCTTTATCACTTTACCAGTTGAGTATGATGCAAGTAATCGTGCTTTAGCTTGGTTAAAGCGTGAAAATATAGTTACTGCCGATGAGTTTAAAGGTTCTGAAGATGCCTTAAAATGGGCTGCACGTACCTATGTTGTCGCAGCTATTGGCTCTTTAGCCACCTTGCTTTATTTTATTAGTATTTACTTAGGAAGAGATTAGTTTTGGTTTAAGATCAACTAATAAAAGCCGCTTTTTGCGGCTTTTATTTTATAACTTGATAAAGGATTTTGTTAGCTCCCTAGTTTCTGTTTGTAATTTAATAAAATAAGCTCCAGCTTTTAATGAAGATACATCTATTTTGTGAGATGGCGTTTGAAATTTAAACGACTTAATTTCCTGACCAAGGTTATTGTATATTATAAGTTGTACTTCTTCAGTTAGTTGCCCTTCTATATCTAAACTTAATTCAGATGATGCTGGGTTTGGATAGACCTTTAAATTGTTGGCTGTAAGCTTAAATGTATCCTGGTTCAGGGTTCCATCTGGTACAACAGTTATTGTTCCAAACATCGATCCAGCATGCGGCTGGCAAACATAATCATTTGTACCTTCTTGGGTAAATGTATGTGAAAATGAAAATCCGTTACCTTGTGGCGTGCCACTATTAAAATTTTCTGTTGCGCTTGATTGGCTAACTACATTATGGAAACCATTGGAATGCCAAAACCAAGTCACTGTATCGCCGACTTCAATTGTTAGGCTACTATTTTCGTTTCCTGTAGCGTTCGGATTAGAACCAAAACCCCAATTGATGGTATAAGTTTCTGTTTGTGCTTGAGCAAATTGTAACATGCTAAAACATAGTAAAAGTAAAAATATTCTCATAGCTTAAATTTTAATGTGTAAGCTAACCGATAAAATTTAAGTTATTTCGTTCAAGCGGTTATTTTGCAAACATTTAACCTTAAAAGCTTAAAATAGCCCTGAAATATTTCCTTGGTCATCGATATCAATGTTTTCAGAAGCGGGATGTGCTGGCAAGCCTGGCATTCGCATCATTTTACCAGTAATTGGGATTAAAAAACCTGCACCAGCTGCAATTTCAATCTCTCTTACATTTAAAATAAAGTTATCAGGTCTGCCGCGACGAGATTCATCATCTGATAGCGATTTTTGGGTTTTAGCCATGCAAATCGGTAAGTGGCTTAAGCCTAAATTTTCAATGCGTTTTAAATCGGCTTTGGCTTTTGCTGAATAATCAACTGAAGATGCTCCGTAAATGCTTTTCGCAATCACTTCAACTTTATTTAAGACCGGTTGATCCCAGCTGTATAAAGCTTTAAAGTCGCTAGCTGAAGTGTTTTCTAGTGTTTTAATCACTTCAGTAGCTAGTTCAATGGCACCGTTTCCGCCTTCGGCCCAAACATTGGCTAAGGCTACTTTGATGCCTTTGGCTTTGGCAAATTTTTGTATAATTTCAATTTCATCAGCGGTGTCACTTGTAAATTGATTGATGGCTATAATTGGTGTAATATTAAACTTGAGAGCATTTTCAAGATGTTTTTCTAAATTTGGTAAGCCTTTTTTAACCGCTTCTGGGTTTGGGATGTTTAAGTTATTTAAAGTTTCACCACCGTGGTATTTTAAAGCACGAATAGTTGCAGTGAGTACAATAACTTCAGGGTTTAGATTAGCACTTTGGCATTTAATATCCAAAAATTTTTCCCCGCCTAAATCAAAACCGAAACCAGCTTCAGTTACGGTATAGTTGGCTAAACTCATTCCCATTTTTGTGGCTAAAACGGTGTTAGTACCTTGTGCAATATTGGCAAATGGCCCACCGTGAATTATCGCTGGGTTACCTTCTATGCTTTGAACTAAGTTAGGTTTAATGGCATCTTTAAGTAAGGTTGCCATAGCGCCTTGCGCTTTTAGATCTCTAGCATAAATAGGGGTTTTATCATAAGTAAAACCAATAAAAATCTTACCTAAGCGATCTTTTAAGTCATTTAAATTTTTGCATAGACATAAAATGGCCATAAGCTCAGATGCAGCTGTAATATCAAAGCCAGTTTCTCTAGGAACACCCATTGTGGTTCCACCAAGACCAACGATAACTTGACGCAATGCACGATCATTAACGTCTAATACACGTTTCCATTTAACGGTTCGAGCATCGATATTTAGATTATTAGTTTTACTTTGAATATTATTATCGATAATCGCCGCAAGTAGGTTATGCGCTTTTTCGATGGCAGAAAAATCACCCGTGAAATGCAAATTAATATCCTCCATAGGTAAAACTTGAGACTTGCCACCACCAGTGGCGCCACCTTTTATACCAAAAACAGGTCCTAAGGAGGGCTCGCGTAATACGACAACGCTAGACTTGCCGAGCTTATTGAGGCCTTCATTTAAACCGATAGACATGGTTGTTTTACCTTCTCCAGCTGGTGTTGGTGAAATGGCACTCACCAAAATTAATTTGCTTTTTGATGCCTTTGTTTCATTTATTAAATCAAGCGGAAGTTTTGCTTTAAACTTTCCGTAATGTTCGAGTTGGTCTGGATTGATGCCAATTTTTTCAGCAATTGTATTAATATGTTTTAATTTAACTGATTTAGCAATCTCTATATCTGTCATTTTGTTTTAAATTTTCGACTGAAAGTTATAATAAAAAATAGAGTTACAGATTGATTTTTATCAGTTTATAGTTATAAAAAAACGCTTGGAAAACTCCAAGCGTTTTTTTAATACATACTTATTTATTATTACTCATTTAATGAGTGATATAGAAACAAATAATGTGATTTTAAAATGCCAGTTTTTCGTTTGCTTAGTTTTCGGGTGTACGGTTTTAAATCTTCTTGTATAGCTATAATGTAAGCCTTGATTTCAGCATTGAGCATGTTGTCTTCAATTAAATCTTCAAAATGATTAATCAATTGCTTTTGTAACTCACGTTCAGCTAAATCTGGTGCTGTATTATTGTAAATAATAGTATTCGTCATTTCATTGATTAGTCGATGAACACTTAAACCGTTTCCTTCGATACTTGTATTAGCGCTCATCATAGTGTTCAGTTTTCTTGCGTTCAATAGGCGTTTAACAAGTCTAGTATTTAAACTTACTAAGCGGTCTAAAGTGCCTGTGCTTGAAAATTTAGATACTAGATCTTTATCAATTAACCAATTCTGGGTTTGGAAGGCATTTTCATTTAAAAACGCTATAGATTTTAGTTGGGTTTCTTGATCAACCAGACGGTAAGGACTGCCGTCTTGTCCTTTGTGTAATAGGGTTTCATGAACACCACCAATTTGAGAAGCAACGTGGTAGATATAACGTCTATAGACTGATAATAATTCGCCGTATAACTCCTCTAAGTCGTCATAGGTTTGGCCATTTTCTGTAGTCCAATCGTTAAGGTTTTTGGCGACAATTTTAAGATTAGATAAGCCGTAATTACTTGCTTTTATTGGTTCATCACCCACATTTTCAGTTTGAGCATCAGGATCGTTGTTGTAACCGCCAAACATGTAGAGTTTTTGAGTACTTTTATTATCAACAAATTGTTCTAAGATAGTCTTTACTTCTTTGGCAGTTTTATCATCATAATAGCGGTAACCCCATTCTACAGCATAATCATCGTATGG